>DASWMA010000373.1:0-13319 GCA_036399995.1 Longimicrobium sp.
TTGGGCGTGCCGGTGCTGCCGGAGGTGTAGATCACGTACGCCAGGCTCTCCGGCAGCACGTCGTCCTCCACCTCGTCCGCCGGCTCGGCGGCGATCGCGTCGGCATCGGCGTCCACGCGCACCACCCGCACGCCTGCAGGCGCGGACGGCGCGCCGCCGAGCCCGCCGTGCGTGAGCAGCACCGCCGCACCGCTGTCGGCCAGCATGAATTCCAGCCGCTCGGCGGGATACGCGGGGTCCAGCGGCACGTACGCGCCTCCGGCCTTCAGCACCGCCAGGGTAGAGACCACCAGGTCGAAGCCGCGCTCCAGGCAGATCGCCACCCGCACCTCGGGCCCCACCCCGTGGCGGATCAGGTGGCGGGCGAGCCGGTTGGCGCGGGCGCTCAGCTCCGCGTACGTGAGCGTCCGCTCGCCGTGCGCCACCGCCACCGCGGCCGGCGTCCGCGCCGCTTGGGCACGGAAGAGCTCCGGGACCATCGCCGAGGGAGCGGGCGCGGCGGTGCGGTTCCATTCCTCCACCACCCGCCGCCGTTCGTCGCCCGCCAGCAGCTCCAGCTCCGAGGGGCGCGCGTCGGGGCGCTCCGTGACCTGCTCCAGCAGGTGCGCCAGGTGCGCCAGCATCCGCGCGGCGGTGGCGCGGTCGAACAGGGCGGTGGCGTACTCCAGCGCCGCGTGGAGCACGTCGCCGTCCGCGGCCAGCGCCAGCGACAGGTCGAACTTGGCGAAGGGGAAATCCACCCCCACGCGCCCCGTCTCGACGCCGGGAAGCTCCAGCCGCGACGCGTCCGCGTCGTCCACGCCGAACATCACCTGGAAGAGCGGAGCGTGGCCCAGGCTGCGCTCCGGCCGCAGCTCTTCCACCAGCCGTTCGAAGGGCACCTCCTGGTGCTCCTGCGCGCCCAGCACGGTCTCGCGCACGCGCCGCAGCACCTGGCGGAATTCGGGATCGCCGGAGAGGTCGGTCCGCAGCACCAGCGTGTTGATGAAGAGGCCGATCAGCGCCTCGGTCTCGCCGCGCGTGCGCCCGGCCACGGCGCTCCCCACCACCACGTCGTCGGTCGCCGCGTACTTCGCCAGCAGCGCCTGGAAGGCGCCCAGCAGCACCATGAACAGCGTGGCGCCCTCGCCCTGCCCCAGCGCGCGCAGCCGGTCCAGCACGCCGGCCGGCAGCTGCATCCGCTCCACCGCGCCCTCGAACCGCTGCTCGGCCGGGCGCGGGTGGTCGGTGGGCAGCTCCAGCCGCGCGGGGGCGCCGGCCAGCCGCTCGCGCCAGTACGCCAGCGGCCGCTCCAGAGCCTCGCCGGCCAGCTGCGCCCGCTGCCAGATGGCGTAGTCGGCGTACTGCACCGGAAGATCGGGAAGCGACGGCTCGCGCCCGTCCGCATACGCGGCGTAGGCCGTCGCGATCTCGCGGAAGAGCACGCCCAGGCTCCACCCGTCGCTGACGACGTGGTGCAGGGTGAGGAGGAGGACGTGCTCGCGATCACCCAGCCGCAGCAGGCGGGCGCGGAAGAGCGGGCCCGCCGCTAGGTCGAACGGCCGCAGCACCTCTTCCGCCACGCGGCGCTCGACCTCGGCCTCGATGTCGGGATGAGCGGACAGGTCGTCCATGGGCAGGGTGAAGCCGGCGAAGGGCTCCACCACCTGCACCGGCGCCCCGTCGCGCTCGGGGAAGACGGTGCGCAGCGCCTCGTGCCGCCGCACCACCAGGGCCAGCGCCTGCTCGAGCGCCTGCACGTCCACCGCGCCGCTCAGCCGCCGCGCGGCGGGAACGTTGTAGAAGGCGCTCCCCGGCTCCATCCGGTCCAGGAACCAGAGCCGTTCCTGCGCGAACGAGAGGGGGAGCGCCCCGCCGCGCTCCACGGGGACGATCGGGGGAAGCGGCGGCGCCCCCGCGCGCCGCAGCGTCTCGATCCGCGCCGCCAGCTCCGCCACGGTGGGTGCCTCGAACAGCGCGCGCACCGGCAGCTCCACGCCGAACACCTCGCGGACGCGCGACACCAGGCGCACGGCGAGCAGCGAGTGCCCACCCAGCGCGAAGAAGTCGTCGCCGCGTCCCACCCGCTCCACGCCGAGGACCCCGGCCCAGACCCCCGCCAGCACCTCTTCCGCCTCCGTCGCCGGCGCGGCATAGCTCTCGGCGGACGCGAGCTCCGGCCCGGGGAGCGCGCGGCGGTCCACCTTTCCGTTGGGGGTCAGCGGCAGCGCGTCCATCACCACGAACGCACCCGGCACCATGTGCTCCGGCAGCGTCGCGCGCAGGTGGGTCCGCAACGCGTCCGCATCCGTGTCTCCCGCCACGTAGGCCACCAGCCGCCGCCCGCCCGCCGCGTCGTCGCCGGGGATCACGGCGGCCTCGCGCACCGCGGGGTGGGCGCGGAGGGCGGCCTCCACCTCGCCGGGCTCCACGCGAAAGCCGCGGATCTTCACCTGCGTGTCCACGCGGCCCAGGAACTCGATCGTCCCGTCCGCCCGCCAGCGCGCCCGGTCGCCGGTGCGGTAGAGCCGCGCGCCGGGCGTGGCCGAGAAGGGGTCGGGGACGAACGCCGCGGCGGTGAGCGCCGGGCGCCCCTGGTAGCCGCGCGCCACCCCGTCGCCGCCCGCGTACAGCTCGCCGGGAAGGCCGACCGACAGCGGCCGCAGGCCATCGTCCAGCACGTACACGCGCGTGTTGGCGATCGGCCGCCCCACGGGGAGCGGGTCGCCCACCTCGTCCGCGGACGAAACGACGTGGCAGCAGGTGAAGGTGGTGTTCTCGGTGGGCCCGTAGCCGTTGACGAACACCAGCCCGGGGTTGGCCTCCAGCACCCTGCGCACGTGCCCGGGCGACACCACGTCGCCCCCGGCCAGCAGCCGCCGCAGGGGGGAGAAGAGGGAGACGTCGGCCTCGGCCGCCTGGTGGAAGAGCCCGGCGCTCAACCACAGCGTGGTCACCCCGTGCTGGCGGACGAAGCGCCCCAGCTCGTCCAGCGACGGCGCGTGCGGGGGGAAGACGGCCAGCGCGGCGCCGTTCAACAGCGGCCCCCACAGCTCCAGCGTGGACGCGTCGAACGCCACGGGCGCCAGCAGCGCGAACACCTCCGCCGCCCCGAAGTCGCAGTATCCCGCCTGTTTCACCAACCGCACGACGGCGCGGTGGGGGACCATCACCCCCTTCGGCACCCCCGTGGAGCCGGAGGTATAGACCACGTACGCTACCGCGTCGGGCGCGCTCCACCCATCCACCGGCTCGCCGCTCTCCCCCTGCGCCTCGGCGAGCGCGGAGTCGAGCGTGACGACCGGCGCGGCCTCCGCGGGGAGCGCGTCCGCCAGGTGCGGCTCGGCGAGGACGAGCGCCGCGCCGCTGTCGGCCAGCATGTGCGCCAGCCGCTCGCGCGGGTACGCGGGGTCCAGCGGGACGTACGCGCCCCCGGCCTTGAGGATGGCGAGGATGGAGACGACGAGATCCGGTCCCCGCTCGGCGCAGAGCCCCACGCGCGTCTCCGGTCCCACCCCGTGGCGCCGGAGGACGCGCGCCAGACGGTTCGCCCGCGCGTCCAGCTCGCCGTAGGTGAGCCGGCGGTGACCGAAGACGAGCGCCGTCGCGTCGGGAGACGCGCGCACCTGATCCTCGAAGAGCACGGGGATGGTCGCGTCGCGCGGGTACGGCGTGGCGGTGTCGGTCCATTCGTGGACGACCAGCCTCCGCTCCGCGTCGTCCACCAGCGGGAGGGCGGAGATGCGGGTGCCGGGCGCAGCGGCGATCGCCTCCAGCAGCCGGCCGAAGTGCGCCGCCATGCGGTCGATGGTGTCCGAGTCGAACAGGTCGGTGGCGAAGTCGAAGCTCCCGGTGAGCCCTTCGTCGCGCTCCCACAGCAGGAGCTCCAGGTCGTTGCGCGCCACCCCGCCGTCCACGGGAACGATCTCCATCTCCAGCCCGGGAAGGCGGAACGCCTTCGGGAGCGAGCTCTGCAGCGCGAACACGGCCTGGAAGACGGGCGCGTGGCTCAGGCTGCGCCCCGGGTGCAGCGCCTCCACCAGCCGCTCGAAGGGAAGCTCCTGGTGGTCGTAGGCGCCCAGCGTGGTCTCGCGGACGCGCGCCAGCAGCGCGGTGAAAGGGGGATCGCCCGAGAGGTCGGCGGGGAGCGGCAGGGTGTTGACGAAGAAGCCGATCATCGGCTCCAGCTCCGACCGCGTCCTTCCCGCCACCGGCGAGCCCACCACCAGCTCCGTCTGCCTCGACCACCGCCAGAGCAACACGTCGAACGCCGCGAGCAACAGCATGAACAGCGTGGCGTTCTCGCCCTGCGCCACCTGCCGCAGCCGGTCGGCCAGCGCGCGCGGGAAGGCGACGCGGCGGCGCGCGCCGCGGTGGCTCTGCGCCGCGGGGCGCGGGCGGTCGGCCGCCAGCTCCAGCACCGCGGGCGCGCCGGCGAGACGCTGGCGCCACCACGCCAGGTGCGGCTCCAGCACCCGGTCGGTGAGCGTTTCGCGCTGCCACGCGGCGAAGTCGGCGTACTGCACCGCCAGCTCGGGAAGCGGCGAGGGAAGCCCACGCGAGAACGCCTGGTACAGCGCGCCCAGCTCGCCGAAGAGCACGCCCAGGCTCCACCCGTCGGTCACCACGTGGTGCATCGCCAGCACCAGCAGGTGGTCGGCGGCGCCCATCCGCAGCAGCCGCGCGCGGAAGAGCGGCCCGGCCGCCAGGTCGAACGGCCGCCGCGCCTCGAGCGCCACCCGCCGCCGGGCCTCGGCCTCGCGCTCGTCCTCGGCCAGCGCGGAAAGGTCGTCCACCGGCAGGGCGAAGCCGGCGGCGGGAAGGATCACCTGCACCGGCTCGCCGTCGGCGCCGGCGCGCAGCACGGTGCGGAGCGCCTGGTGCCGGCGCACCACCTCGGCCAGCGCGCGCTGGAGCACCGCCGCGTCGAGCGCGCCGGCCGCGCGCACCACGAACGGCGAGTTGTAGCGGGGGCTGCCGGGCTCCAGCCGGTCGAGGAACCAGAGCCGCGCCTGCGCGAACGACAGCGGCGCCTCCTCCGCATCGCGTCGGACGGGGCCGCCGGCCACGCCGTCCTTCTTCTTCCCCATCCGCAGCTCCAGCAGCCTGCGCCGCTCGGGCGACAGCCCCGCCAGCACGTTCTGCAGGTCAGCCATGCGCCGCCCCTTCCCCTTCCGCGGCCAGCAGGGCGGCGACCTCGTCGTCGGAAAGCTCCGCGATGCCGGCCAGGAACCCGGCGGCCGCGTCGGCCTCGGCGCGCTCCACGGCGGCGGCCAGCCCGGCCACGGTGGGCGAATCGAACACGGCGCGGATCGGCAGCTCCACGCCTGCGTCGCCGCGCAGGCGCGACACCACGCGCGTGGCCAGCAGCGAGTGCCCGCCCAGGGCGAAGAAGTCGTCGTGCACCCCCACCCGCTCCAGCCCCAGCACGGAAGCCCAGATCCGGGCGACCGTCACCTCCATCTCGGTGCGGGGCGGCGCGTACTCGGTCTCCACGGCCCGGTCCGGGACGGGAGCGGGAAGCGCGCGGCGGTCCACCTTGCCGTGCGCGGTCAGCGGCAGCCGGTCGAGCAGGACGAAGGCGGAGGGGACCATGTAGTCGGGGAGCGCCGCGCCCAGGTGCGCGCGCAGCGCGGGGATCAGCGCGTGAGCCGCCTGCCCGCGCGCGGGGTCGCTCGCCAGCGCCTCCCACCCCTCCGCGTCGGGCTCGGGGAAGGCGCCCGCCGGCTCGGCCCCGCCCCCCGCCCAGAACAGCGCGTCGAAGCGCCCCGGGGCGGCGGGGCGGAGACGCGCGCCCCAGCCGTGCACGTCGGCCAGCGCCCACACTGCTTCGGGGTGGATGGCGCCGGCCTCGGCGTCCGCTGTCCGCGCAAGCAGTTCCACGGCGTCCGCGGGACCATCCGCCTCCTCCAGGAGCGCCGCGGCCGCCACCGCCCCGGCGGTGCGCGCATCGGGAACGCCGCGCACGGCCAGGAAGCGAGGCCCGCCGTCAGCCATGCGCCGGCGCAGCGCCTCCAGGCTCAGCCCGTCGCCCTCCCAATCGAGCCACGCGCCCTCGCCGGGAAGCGTGGGCTCGACCGCCGCACCGACGTGCAGCACGGCGTCGAAGCGGAAGCGGTTCATCTCGTTGTCGCCGCGGCCCCGCTTCAGGTGCAGCTCCACCCGGCCGATCTCCGGCACGCGCCGGCGCACGGCGGAGAAGAAGGCGGGATCCACCAGCAGCTCGGTCTCCTCCGCGCGGGCCAGCGCCGCGCGCCGCCGCACCTCGGCGGCGGGCGTGCCGCCCGCTGCGTGGAAGAGCTGCACCGAGGCGTGGAAGGCGCCGAGCAGGGGAAGGCTGCGCACGTCGCCCACGAAGATCCGCCCGCCGGGCACGAGCGCGCGGGCGGCGCCCTCCAGCACCCGCGCCAGGTACTCGGCGCCGGGGAAGTACTGCACGACGGAGTTGAGGATCACCACGTCGTACCCGCCCGGCTCGATCCCCTCCCAGCGGTCGGCGGGCTGGCGGACCAGGCGCACCGGGGTGGCCGTGCCGCGCGCCCGGAGCGCTTCGCCCACCTCCGCCAGCGCGGCCGCCGAGACGTCGGTTGCCGTGTACGCCTGGCAGAAGGGGGCCACGCGGTGGAGGAGGAGCCCGGTGCCGCACCCCACCTCGAGCACGCGGCGCGGGGCCAGCGCCACGATGCGCGCCACGGTCGCGTCCACCCACTCGCGCATCTCCCCGGGCGGCAGCGGCGCGCCGGTGTAGCTGCTGTTCCACCCGGCGGTGTCGAAGGCCGCCTCGGCGCCCGCGCCGGACGCGTACGTCTCGTCGAAGAGCCGCGCCCACTCTCCCACCTGCGAGTCGGGGGAAGCCGGCTCGGCCTGGCGGGCCACCACGTACGCCACCAGCCGCCGGTCGCCGGGCGTGTCCTCCCGCACCACGGCCGCCGCCTCGGCCACCGCGGGGTGCTGGCGGAGGGCGGCCTCCACCTCGCCGGCCTCCACGCGGAAGCCGCGCACCTTGAGCTGCCCGTCGGCGCGGCCCAGGAACTCCACCGTACCGTCTGCCCGCCACCGCGCCCGGTCGCCGGTGCGGTACAGGCGCGCGCCGGGCCCGGGGGAGAAGGGGTCGGGAACGAAGCGCGCCGCGGTCAGCGCCGGGCGCCCCTGGTAGCCGCGCGCCACCCCGTCGCCCCCCGCGTACAGCTCGCCCGGAAGGCCCACCGGCACCGGCTGCATGGCCGCGTCCAGCACGTAGGCGCGCGTGTTGGCGATCGGGCGCCCCAGCGGCACCGGGTCGGGCACCTCGTCGCCGCCGCGGACCGAGTGGCAGCAGGTGAAGGTGGTGTTCTCGGTGGGGCCGTAGCCGTTGAGCACCACCAGCGCCGGGTTGGCCCGCAGCGCGCCGCGCACGTGCGCCGGCGAAACCACGTCGCCCCCGGCGGCCACCAGCCGCACCCCGCGGAGCGCCTCGGGCGCCTCGTCCACCACCTGGTGGAAGAGCCCGGCCGAGAGCCAGAGCGTGGTGACGCCGAAGCCGCGGACGAAGCGGGCGACCTCGTGGGGCGCCGGCGCGTGCGGGGGGAAGAACGCCACCGAGGCCCCGTTCAGCAGCGCCCCCCAGATCTCCAGCGTGGACGCGTCGAAGGCCACCGGCGCCATGGCGGCGAACACGTCGCCCGGCCCGAACGCCAGGTCGCCCGTCCCCCTCGCCAGCCGCACCACCCCGCGGTGCGGCACCATCACCCCCTTGGGCGCTCCCGTGCTGCCGGAGGTGAACATCACGTAGGCCAGGTCCAGCGCCCCGGCGCCGCCCTCCAGGTCTTCCCCGCCCTCTCCCGCGGCCTCGGCCCAGGCGTCGTCCAGCGAAAGGACGTCGGCCGCGCCGGCGGGGACCGCCCCGGCCAGGTTCCGCTCGGCCAGCACCAGGCGCGCGCCGCTGTCGGCCAGCATGTACGCCAGCCGTTCCTGGGGGTACGCGGGGTCCAGCGGCACGTAGGCGCCGCCCGCCTTGACGATGGCCAGCAGGGCGGCCGCCAGCTCCGCCCCGCGCCCGGCGCACAGCCCCACGCGCGTGTCGCGCCCCACCCCGTGGCGGCGGAGGACGCGGGCGAGCCGGTTGGCGCGCGTGTTCAGCTCCGCGTAGGTGAGCGATCCGTCCACCAGGCGCACGGCCGTGGCGCCGGGGCGCTGGCGCGCCTGGGCCTCGAACAGCGCGGGGATGGTGGCGTGGCGCGGGTAGGGGGCGTCCGTGGCGTTCCACGTCTCCACCACCGTCCTCCGCTCCGTCTCGTCGGCCAGCGGGAGCGTGGAGACGCGGGCATCCGGATCGTGAAGCGCGGCGCGCAGCAGCGCCGCGAAGTGCCCGGCCATCCGCCGCACGGTGCCGGGGTCGAACAGGTCGGCGCTGTACTCCATCCGCCCGCCGAAGCCGTCGCCGTCTTCGCGCAGGGTGATGGCGAGGTCGGTGCGCGCCGTGCCGGGGTCCACCGGCTCCATCCGGATCGAAAGCCCCGGCAGCTCCAGCGGGGGAAAGGGCGCGTTCTGCAGCGCGAAGATCACCCCGAACAGCGGCTGCCGGCTGCGCGAGCGCTCCGGCGCCAGCTCTTCCACCACCTTCTCGAAGGGAAGCTCCTGGTGCGCGTACGCGGCCAGCGTGCTCTCGCGCACCCGCGCCAGGTGCTCGCGGAACGTCGGGTCGCCGGAAAGGTCGGCCCGCAGCGCCAGCATGTTCACGAAGAAGCCGATCAGCGGCTCGATCTCCGGCCGCGTGCGGTTGGCGATCGGCGAGCCCACCACCACGTCGTCCTGCCCGCTGTAGCGCGAGAGGAGCGCCTGCCACGCCGCCAGCAGCACCATGAACGGCGTCGCGTTTTCGCGCCGCGCCAGCGCGTGCAGCTCGGCCGCCAGCTCGCGCGGAAGGCGGAAGGCGTGCACCGCCCCGCGCCCGCTGGGCACCGCCGGGCGCGGCCGGTCGGTGGGAAGGGCCAGCGCCGCCGGCGCGCCCGCCAGCCGCTCGCGCCAGAAGCCGAGCGGCGCCTCGAGCGCGTCGCCCGCCAGCCGCTCGCGCTGCCAGGCCGCGAAGTCGGCGTACTGGATCTCGAGCTCCGGCAGCGGCGAGGGCGCGCCCGCCGCGAAGGCGCCGTACAGCGCCCCCACCTCGCGGAAGAGCACGCCCAGGCTCCACCCGTCGGTCACCACGTGGTGCATGGCAAGGACGAGCAGGTGCCGCCGCTCGTCCAGCCGCACCAGCAGCGGGCGGAAGAGGGGCCCGCGCGCCAGGTCGAAGGGGCGGCGGGCCTCCTCCACCGCCAGCCGCGCCGCCTCGGCCCGGCGCGACTCCGGCGGCAGCGCGCCCAGGTCGGCCAGCGGGAGCGGCACGTCCACGCGCGGAAGCACCACCTGCACGGGGTGCGGCTCGCCGCCGGCGAACACGGTGCGCAGCGTCTCGTGGCGGCGCACCACCTCGGCCAGGGTGCGCCGGAGGGCGGCCTCGTCGAGCCGCCCGTCCATCCAGAACGACACCGCCAGGTTGTACGACGCGCTCGCGGGGTCCATCTGCTGGACGAACCAGAGGCGCTGCTGCGCGAACGACTGCGGGAAGACGTCGTGCTCGCTCCCGCTCTCGCCGGCCGTGGGCTGGGTGTGCATGGTCGGTCCGTGGGTGGATTAGGTGACGCCGTCAGTCCCCCGCCACCCCCGCCCGCGAGCGCCGGGCGAGGGGGCGGATCCGCTCCGCGTCGCCGCCGGCCGGGGGCGCGGCCCGGGCCACGCGGCCGGCCAGCGCCGCCACCGTGGGCGCCTCGAACAGCGCCCGCAGCGGGAGTTCGGCGCCCAGCGAGCGCTGGATGCGCGAGATCACCTGCGTGGCCAGCAGCGAGTGGCCGCCCAGGTCGAAGAAGCGGTCGTGCACCCCCACCCGGTCCACCCCCAGCACCTCGCGCCAGATGGCGGCGAGCGCCTCCTCCACCGGCGTGCGCGGGGCCACGAACTCGGCCACCTCGGGGCGCGCGCCGCCGGGCTCGGGAAGGGCGCGGCGGTCCAGCTTTCCGCTGGGGGTGAGCGGAAAGGCGTCCATCCACACGAACGACGTGGGGACCATGAACTCGGGGAGGATCTCGCGCGCCGCCGCCCGCAGCTCGCCCGGCGGCACCGGCTCGCTTGCGGGGAGGAGCCAGGCGACCAGCCGCGCGGCCCCCGCCCCGCCCCGCGCGCCCACCACCGCCTGGCGCACCGCGGGGTGGCGGAGGAGCGCCGCCTCCACCTCGGCCGGCTCGATGCGGTGGCCGCGCACCTTCACCTGCGCGTCGAGCCGTCCCATGAACTCCAGCCGCCCGTCGGCCCGCCAGCGGGCGCGGTCGCCGGTGCGGTACATCCGTGCCCCCGGCCGCGGCGACAGCGGGTCGGGAACGAAGCGCTCGGCGGTGGCGCCGGGGCGGCCCCGGTAGCCGCGCGCCACGCCGTCGCCGGCGATCGCCAGCTCGCCGGGCACGCCCACGGGAACGGGACGGAGCGCGGCGTCCACCACCTGCACCCGCGTGTTGGCGATCGGCCGGCCCAGCGCAACGCCCCGGGCGGGGTCCACCCGCTCCGCGGCCGACCAGACGGTGGTCTCGGTGGGCCCGTACAGGTTCCATAGCGCCGCGCCGCCGGCCGCGAGCTTCTCCGCCAGCTCCGGCGGCAGCGCCTCGCCGCCAGAGAGGAGCGTGAGCCCGGGGCCCGGCCGCCACCCGCTCTCCAGCAGCATCCTCCAGGTGGCCGGCGTGGCCTGCATCACCCCCGCGCCGCTCGCCTGCAGCAGGGCGGCGAGCCGGGCGGCGTCGGCGGCGGTCTCGCGATCGGCCAGCACTACCGTGGCGCCGGTGGTGAGGGGGAGGAAGAGCTCGAGGACGGAGATGTCGAAGCCGGCCGTGGTCACCGCCAGCAGCCGGTCGCCCGGAACCAGCCCCGGCGCGTGGCGCATGGACGCGAGGAAGTTGGCGACGGCGCCGTGCGGCACCATCACCCCCTTCGGCGTTCCCGTCGACCCCGAGGTGTAGATCAGGTACGCCAGGTCGTCGGGCGACACCTCCGGCACGCCGCCGGCGGTCGCGCCCGTCTCGTCACCCTCCGCGTCGGCCAGGACGATGGGGACGCCCGGCGCGGGGAGCCTCCCCGCCAGCGCCGCGTCCGTCACCACCACCGCGGGGCGCGCGTCGGCCAGCACGTACGCGATCCGCTCGGCGGGGTACGCGGGGTCGAGCGGCACCCAGGCGCCACCCGCCTTCAGCACGCCGAACAGCGCCGCGACCAGCGAAGGCGAGCGGTCCAGGCACACCGCCACCCGCGCGTCGGGGCCCACGCCCAGCGCGCGCAGCCGGCGGGCGAGCCGCTCGGCGCGGGCGTCCAACTCGGCGTAGGTGACCCGCTCGTGGCCGAACTCGATCGCCACCGCGCCGGGGGATGCCGCAACGGCGGCTTCGAACAGCCGGTGGACGGGCTCCCGCGGGTACGGCCGCGCGGTCTGGTTCGCCCGCGCGGCTGCCGGGTCTTCGCCGGGTGCGGCCATGGGGAGCGACGAGATGCGGGCCCCGGGGCGGGCGGCGGCGTGCTCCAGCAGCGCCCGGTAGTGCGCGAACATCCGCTCCACCGTGGCCGCGTCGAACAGGTCGGAGTCGTACTCCCAGATCACGGTGATCGAATCGTCGGTGCCGGCGCGCCCCAGCCGCTGCTCGCCGTGCGGGATCACGATCAGCTGCATGTCGAACTTGGCCGACCCGTTCGACAGCCCCACCTCCAGCTCCAGCTCCACCCCGGGAAGCGCCAGCTCGGGGACCGCCGAGTCGTGGAACGAGAAGCCCACCTGCACCAGCGGGTTGCGGCTCAGGTCGCGCTCGGGCGCCACCGCCTCCACCACCGCCTCGAAGGGGATGTCCTGGTTGGCGTACGCCCCCAGCGTGGTGCGGCGCACGCGCGCCAGCAGCGCCGAGAAGGTGGGGTCGCCCGAAAGGTCGGTGCGGATCGGCACCGCGTTCACGAACATCCCGATCAGCCCCTCCACCTCGCGCTGCCGCCGCGCCGCCAGCGCCGAGGCGATGGCCACGTCGTCGGTCCCCGCGTAGCGGGCCAGGAGCACGTCGAAGGCGGCCAGCATGGTCATGAACAGCGTGGCCCCCTCGCGGCGCGCCACCCCCTTCAGCGCGCGGTAGAGCTCGCCCGGCAGCCGGAAGCGCGGGGCCGCGCCAAGGAAGCGCTGCGTGGGCGGGCGCGGCCGGTCGGTGGGAAGCTCCAGCACCCCGGGGAACCCGGCCAGCGTACCCTTCCAGTAGTCGAGCTGCGCCCGCGCGGCCGGCGAGCGCATCCACTCGCGCTGCCACACCGCGTAGTCGGCGAACTGCACCGGCAGCTCGGCCAGGGGTGACGGCTCGCCGGCCAGAAACGCCCCGTACAGGCGCACCAGCTCGCCCAGCAGCGCGTTGATCGACCACCCGTCGTGCACCACGTGGTGCTCCTTCTCCACCAGCACGTGCCGGTCGGGGGCGGTGCGCAGCAGCGTCCACTGGATCAGGGGGAGCCGGGCCAGGTCGAACGGCTCGCGGACGTGCGCGGCGATCCACGCCTCCACCGCGGCGGGGCGCTCCCCAGGGGCGAGGTGGGTGAGGTCGACCACCGGGAGCCGCACCTCCCACGGCGCCTCGATGCGCTGGTACGGCCCGCTCTCGTCCGAGGGAAAGGCGGTGCGCAGGATCTCGTGGCGCCGCACGATCTCGGTGAGCGCCCGCTCAAGCAGGTCGGCGCGCAGCGGGCCCCGCAGCGTGAGCGCCGCCTGGAAGTGGTACGAGAGGTTCCCCGGCGCGAGCTGCTGGAGGAAGCAGACGCTCTCCTGCTGCAGCGCGGGGGGGATGCGCCCTTCGCGCGGCGCGGGGGTCACCGGCGGGAAGTCGGGGGTGCCCCCGGCCGCCTCGCCCGCCGCGCGGGCCAGCGATTCCACCGTGGGGTTCTCGAACAGCGCCGCCAGCGGAAGCTCCACCCCGGTGGCGTCGCGGAGCCGCGCCGCCACCCGCATCGAGGCCAGCGAGTGCCCGCCCAGCGCGAAGACGTCGTCGTGCACCCCCACGCGCTCCACCCCCAGCACATCGGCCCAGGCCGCCGCCAGCAGCTCTTCGGTGGGGTCGCGCGGCGCCACGTAGGCGGCGCGCCCCGCCTCGGCGACGGCGGCGGGCGCGGGGAGCGCGCGGCGGTCCACCTTCCCGTTCGCGGTCAGCGGAAGCGCGTCCAGCGCCACGAACGCGGACGGCACCATGTAGTCGGGGAGGCGGGTGCGGAGGTGGGCGGCGAGCTCGCCGGCCTGCGCCGGCTCGCCGCTGGCCACCACGTAG
>DASWMA010000374.1:0-6268 GCA_036399995.1 Longimicrobium sp.
GAGGTCCGCTTCCAGCAGCTGGTGGAGATGATGGTGGACGCCGACCTGGACCGCCTGCGCCCCGGCGCGGCGCGCTCGCCGGCGCGCGCGGGCTAGGCGCGTGCGCGTTCTGGTGACCGGCGCGGCGGGCTTCGCGGGGACGCACCTCGCGGGCGCGCTGCTGGCCGAGGGGCACGAGGTGTGGGGAACGCTGCAGGGCGGCCACGCACCCCCCGCCGCCCCCGACGCCGTGCGCTGGGTGCCGATGGAGCTCACCTCGCACGCCTCCATCGCCCGCGCGGTGGCCGAGGCCCGCCCCGAGCGCGTGTTCCACCTGGCCGCGCAGGCGTCCGTCGCCGACTCGTTCGGCGACCCGGCGGCCACCTGGGAGACCAACGCCACCGGCACGCTGCGCCTGGTGTGCGCCCTTCCCGCCGGCGCGCGGATGCTGCTGGTGAGCAGCGCCGAGGTGTACGGCCTGGTTCCCGACGACGCCCAGCCGGTGGCCGAGACGGCGCCGCTGCGCCCCGCCAACCCGTACGCCGCCAGCAAGGCCGCGGCCGAGATGGCGGTGGTGGAGGCGGCGCTGGGGCACGCCCGCGTGCACGCGGTGATCGCCCGCTCGTTCAGCCACACCGGGCCGGGGCAGGACGCGCGCTTCGCGCTGGCCGCCTTCGCGCGGCAGCTGGCGCTGATCGCCGCCGGGGTGGCCGAGCCGGTGCTGCGGGTGGGCAACCTGCAGGCGCGGCGCGACTACCTCGACGTGCGCGACGTGGTGCGCGCCTACCTGCTGCTGATCGAGCGTGGGCACCCGGGGCGCGCCTACAACGTGGCCAGCGGGCAGCCGCACGCGATGGACGAGCTGGTGCGGATGCTGGTGGAGCTTTCGGGGACCGGCGCGCGGCTCGAGGTGGACCCCGCCCGCGTGCGCCCGGTCGACCTCCCGCTCCTCACCGGCGACGCGGCCGCGCTGCGGGCGCTGGGGTGGGAGCCGCGCATCGCGCTGCGGCAGACGCTGGCCGACCTGCTGCGGCACGAGCAGGCCGCGCTTCCCAGCCCCGCGGAGGCGGCTTGAGCGGTACCGTGTACCTGGTGGGCGCCGGCCCCGGCGATCCCGGGCTGCTCACCCTGCGCGCCGCCGAGCTGCTGGCGCGCGCCGACGTGCTGGTGTACGACGCGCTGGCCTCGCCCGAGATCGTGGAGCGCGCCGGGCGGGCCGAGCGGATCTACGCCGGCAAGCGCGGCGGCACCCGCAACGTCCTCTCGCAGGACGAGATCAGCCGCCTCCTGGTCGACCTCGCCGCGAAGCACGAGACGGTGGTGCGGCTCAAGGGCGGCGACCCGTTCGTCTTCGGCCGCGGGGGCGAGGAGGCGCTGGAGCTGGCGCGCGCGGGCGTGGCGTTCGAGGTGGTGCCGGGCGTGACCGCCGGCGTGGCCGCCCCGGCCTACGCGGGGATCCCGGTGACCCACCGCGGCATCTCCACGGGCGTGACGCTGGTGACCGGGCACGAAGACCCGGAGAAGCCCGAGACGGGGATCGACTGGGGGGCGCTGGCGAACACGGGGGGCACGCTCGTCTTCTACATGAGCGTGGGGCGGATGGAGGAGAACTTCGCCCGGCTCACCGCCGCCGGGCGCTCTCCCGAAACGCCCGCGGCGGCGATCGAGTGGGGCACCTGGCCGCGCCAGCGAACCGTGGCCGGCACCCTGGCGACACTTCCCGCGAAGGTGCGCGAGGCGAAGCTCGGCGCCCCCTCCATCGTGCTGGTCGGCGAGGTGGTGGCGCTGCGCGGCGAACTGGCGTGGTTCGACCGGCGCCCCCTGAGCGGCCGCCGCATCGTGGTGACCCGCGCGCGCGCGCAGGCCAGCGGGTTCGCCGCGTCGCTCCAGGCGCTGGGCGCCGAGGTGGTGCAGCTCCCCGCCATCCGCCTGGAGGCGCCGGACGACCCGCAGCCGCTGCGCGAGGCGGTGGAGCGCCTGCATTCGTTCCACTGGATCGTTCTGACCAGCGCCAACGGGGTCGAACGCTTCTTCGCGGCCCTGCGGGATGCCGGACGCGACACCCGGGCGCTGGCGTCCGCCCGCGTCTGCGCGATCGGTCCCGCGACGGCGGCGGAGCTGGAGAAGCATGGGATCCGCGCCGACCTGGTGCCGCCCGAGTTCGTGGCCGAGAGCGCGGTGGAGGCTCTCGCCGCGGCGGACGAGCTGGCGGGGAAGCGCGTGCTGGTCCCCGCCGCCGAGGACGCGCGCCCGGTGCTGGCCGACGGGCTGCGCGAGCGGGGGGCGGAGGTCACCTCCGTCGTCGCCTACCGCACCGTCCCCGACGGCACGGGCGCGGACGAGGTGAGGCGGCGGATCGGCGCGGGGGAGATCGACCTGCTCACCTTCACCGCCGGCTCCACCGCGCGCAACTTCGCGGCGCTGGTGGGGACGGAGGTGGGGGGCGCCAGGGTGGCGTCCATCGGGCCCGTGACCTCCGCCGCGCTGCGCGAGCTGGGGATGCGGGTGGACGTGGAGGCGGAAGAAGCGACCATCGCCGGGCTGCTGCGCGCCGTCCGCGAACTCTACGCGGGAGACGCAGGATGAGCGGCAGGAGATGGACCGCCGTGCTGGCGGCGATGCTGGCGCTGTGCGCGCCGCGCGCCCTGGCCCAGGACACCGCGGCCGTGCGGGCCGACACCGCCCCGCGGGTGCCGTCGCCGTGGCGCGACGACGTCGTCACGCTCGACGAGGAGGTGGCGGAGTTCGGGGCGTCGCCGCTCCTCCCCTTCGAGCACTGGGCGGTGCAGGCGGCGCGCAGGGCCGAGGCGCTGGGGCTGACCTCGTTCTTCCCCGCGCAGCGCGCCGTCCCCCGCGCGCAGGTGGCCCAGGCGCTCGACGAGGCCTCGCGCAACGCCGCCACGCCCGCGCTCCGCCGCGTGGCCGCCGGGTGGCGCGCGCGCTTCCTGGAAGAGTTCCCCGAGTACGTGCCCTGGAAGGACGCGGGGCGCGGCAACCGGGGGATGGTGACGGTGCTGGCCGCGCGGGTGGCGGCCGGGGGAGAACGGTGGACGGGGCGCCTGGCCCCGGCGGTGGGCTACCAGTCGGGCCGCCAGCCGCCGCAGCCGCTGGGCGACGTTTCGGGCCCCACCGCGTCGCTGTCGGCGGGGGTGGCCACCGAGTGGGCCAGCCTGAACGCCGAGGGCGCGTACCGGGGCGGCGAGGCCGTGGTGCGCGAGTGGGAGGCGGCGCTGGGCGCCGGCGGGTTCCAGCTCTCCATCGGGCGCGCGCCGCTGGGGTACGGGTGGGGGCGGATGGGCTCGGTGGTGTGGGCCAGCCCCGACGCGATGCCGCGGATCGAGTTCCAGAGCACGCGGCCCTTCCGCCTCCCCTGGTTCCTGCGGCACCTGGGGCCGATGACGCTGCACACCTTCGCCGGGCAGGTGAACGACCCGGCGCGGCACCCGGACGAGCCCGAGACCTTCGGGATGCGCGTGGCGGCGCAGCCGCACCCGCGCCTGACCCTGGCCGCCAGCCGCGCCTCGATGTTCGGCAGCACCAACGACCCCACCACGGGGCGGCGGCTGCTGGGGATGCTGGTGGGGATCGTGCGCAGCGACTTCGAGAACCAGGTGGTGTCGCTCGACGCGCGCTACCGCCTGCCGACCGACCGCGTGCTGCCGCTGACCGCCTACCTGGAGTGGGGCGCCGACGACGCGGCCGGCGCGCTCGACGAGGTGCCGGGGCGGGTGGCGGGGCTCTTCGTTCCCGCGCTCCCCGGTCTTCCCGAGGTGGGGGTGGGCGCCGAGTACGCCGCGTTCGCCGAGGCGTGCTGCGGGCACGGGCCCTGGTACCTGAGCTCCACCTTCCCCGGCAACTGGGCGGTGCACGCGCGGCCGCTGGGGCACCCGCTGGGCGGCGAGGGGACGGAGGCCGCCGGCTACGCGCAGGCCGAGCTCCTCGACGCGCGGCTGCGCCTTTCGGCCCGCGGCTGGGTGCGCGACCGCTCCGACGCGAGCCTGGGCGCGTACGGCGGCGGCAACCTGTACACGCCCGCGCGCACCGGCCGCAGCACCGGCGGCGCCGTGGACGCGGCGCTGCGCCTGGCCCCGCGCGCCGAGCTGCGCGCCGGCGGGTGGGTGGACGACGGCGACGGGTGGAGCGAGCAGAGGCTCGGCGCGTCGCTGGCCTGGACCTTCTAGGGGAAGTGATCTCGATATGCTGATGTCGCGCTACCCGGGGTACCGCCCGCGGCGGCTGCGCCGCACCGGGGCGCTGCGCGCGCTGGTGCGCGAGACCGAGGTGAGCCCGGGCGACCTGATCCTCCCGCTGTTCGCGGTGCCGGGAGAGGGCGTCCGCCGGGCGATCGACTCGATGACGGGGGTGGAGCAGACCTCGCCCGACCAGCTGCTGAACGACGCCGAGGAGGCGCTGGCGCTGGGGCTGGGCGGCGTCCTCCTCTTCGGCGTCCCCGACCACAAGGACGAGCGCGGGAGCGGCGCCTGGCGCGACGACGGGATCGTGCAGACGGCCGTGCGCCTGCTCAAGCGCGAGCTCCCCGAGCTGGTGGTGATCACCGACGTCTGCCTGTGCGAGTACACCAGCCACGGGCACTGCGGGATCGTGGTGGGCGGCGACGTGGACAACGACGAGACGGTGCCGCTGCTGGCGCGCACCGCCGTGAGCCACGCCGCCGCCGGGGCCGACGTGGTGGCGCCCAGCGACATGATGGACGGCCGGGTGGGCGCCATCCGCGCCGCGCTCGACACCGCGGGGTTCGCGCACACCTCCATCCTCTCGTACGCCGCCAAGTACGCCAGCGCCTTCTACGGCCCCTTCCGCGACGTGGCCGAGAGCGCGCCCGCCTTCGGCGACCGCCGCACGGCGCAGATGGACCCCGGCAACGTGGAAGAGGCGCTGCGCGAGGTGCGGCTCGACATCGAGGAGGGCGCCGACATGGTGATGGTGAAGCCGGCGCTCGCCTACCTCGACGTGATCCGCCGGGTCAAGGACGAGACCGGCTACCCGGTGTGCGCCTACCACGTGTCGGGCGAATACGCCATGATCGAGGCCGCCGCGCGGCTGGGGTGGATCGACGGCCCCCGCGCGCACGAGGAGGCGCTCACCGCCATCCGCCGCGCCGGCGCCGACCTGGTGATCAGCTACTGGGCGCGGCAGTTCGCCCGCGCGAGGCGGGGCGGATGATCGCGCCGCACTGTCCCACCGGTGACCCGCTTCGCGACGGCGCGCGACCCGGTAGCGCGGGCGTGGAAACGGCCGGCGGCCTGCGCGCGGGCGCGTTCCCGCGCGCAAGCCGACGCTTCGCGGCGCCCGCCCCGGCGGCCGTCTTCGCCACGCGCGGCGTGGAGATGTGCCGCTTCCGCACGCTTTCAGGCGCGGCTCGGGACCGCCGGAGCGCTCGCCTGGGGCCTGATTCTGTACCACGGTCCGGGTGTGCCCCCGCCTTTTGTCGCGCCGATGGCGCGAAATGTGCCGGGAGTGCACGGCCGAACCGGATTGTGACGCGCGCGCCCCTGCACGCGTCTTCCCGCCGCACAGATGGACACCCTTCCGGGGCGGTCCCCACCACGCCGGCGCACCGCCTTCGTGCCGGTTCGCGGCGCGGCCGCGGCGAGGCTTCCCTACCACACGCTCGGGCTTGATGCTCCTCCCCGTTCCGCTGCTTCTTCGCTACCGACGGCTGCTCATCGTCCTGCTGCACGCCGCCCTGATCCCGGTGGGGTACTACGCGGCGTTCGCGCTCCGTTTCGACTTCGCCCTCCCCCCAGAGCACGCGCGCGCCTTCTGGGTCACGCTCCCCTACGTGGTGGCGATCCGGCTGGCCGCGTTCGCCGTGTTCGGGCTGTACAGCGGGTGGATGCGGCACGTGGGGATGAGCGACCTGGTGGCGCTGGTGAAGGCCATCGCCGTCAGCACCCTGCTGGCGGTGGCGGTGCTGTTCATGACCGGCACCTTGCACGGGATGCCGCGCTCGGTGATGGCGCTCGACGCGGTCACCGCGCTCCTCCTCTTCGGCGGCGTGCGCTTCGCGGTGCGGGCCTTCCGCGAGGAGCGGCTCACCCCGTGGCGCACCGCGCCGGGGAAGCGCACCGTGATCATCGGCGCGGGGATCGCCGGCGAGCGGCTGCTGCGCGAGCTGCAGCGCGACGGCGCCGCGGGGATGTGCCCGCTGGCGCTGCTCGACGACGACCCCGAGAAGGCGCGGATGCGCATCCACGGGATCCCCGTGCTGGGCACCATCGCCGACGTGGGGAGCGTGGCCGCCAAGGTGCAGGCGCAGCTCCTGGTG
>DASWMA010000375.1:0-11760 GCA_036399995.1 Longimicrobium sp.
GTGCGGCTGGAGGTGGTGAACCCCGTGTACGTGCGCGTGACGGTGGAGGCCGAGGTGGTGTTCCGCCGCGGACCCGAGGGCGGCGACATCGACCGGCTGAACGCCGACCTGGTCGCCTGGCTGTCGCCCTGGTTCTACGACGCGGGGCGCGCCGCGCGGCAGGGGAGGTACGCGTACGAGTCCGACATCTCCGAGTTCATCCAGACGCGGCCGTACGTGGACACGCTGCTGTCGCTGGCGCTGCGGCACGAACCCCCGCCCGGCACGCGCGAGTGGTACTTCCTGACCTCGGCGCCCGCCCACGTGATCCGCGAGCGCGTGCCGGGGATGGTGGACGGCTGATCCGGCGGTGGTAGCCGGGCGGGTTCGAAACAGGGCGGAGCCACACTCTCTCATTCAGGGCCTCGATGTTCTCCGAGCCGCAGCGAAAGGTCCAGCAGACGCACCCCCCCGGCGGCCGGCGCGAGCCGTCGCCGCCGGACGGCGCCGTGGCCGCGCCGAGCCCCGCCGCGCCGGGGCTGGCGGCGGTGCAGCTTCGCGCGAACGGCGGGGCCGGCGCCCGCGCCGCGCAGGCGTACCGCGCGCTGCTGAACCCGCCGTCCGCGCCGGGCGGCGAGGTGGCGCAGCTCGCCAGGGGCAAGCGGCGCGGCGGGAGGGATGAGCCGCCGGAGCCCAAGCGGAGGCGGTTGGTGGGGCGCTACCACGAGGACGACGGGGAGATCGAGATCGACGTCGTGGGGCTCGACGAGGACGATGGCGAGATCGACGTCCTCGGGCTCGACGAGGACGAGATCGACGTCGTCGGAATCGACGAGCAGCCGTACGAGCAGGAGAGGCGCGACGGATCCGACGAGGACGACGTTTCCGGGAGCGAGCGGGAGCGCGACGACCGCGGCGTCGAGCTCGACGAGGCGGAGGCGTCCGCGATGCACGTGGGCATCGGCACGTTCAACATCAATCACCTGGGGAATAAGTCGGAGAAGAAGGAGCCCAAGCTCCAGGCCATCCGCCACCTGTTCGGGAGCAACGAGTGGCTGGAGCTGCTGGCGCTGCAGGAGGTGAACGACCCCGCGGTGCTGGACGAGCTGGGCGAGGACGTGGAGGTGCTGGGGAAGGGGCCGCTCATGCGCACCGTGGGCGTCAAGCCCAAGGGGAAGAAGGGCGGCCGGGGCGGGGCCGACGCCGAGGACGGCGGGAACCAGGAGGCCACGCGCGAGCTCTACCCCCTGCTGGCCCGCGCCGGCTCGGGGTGGAAGCTGGAGGGCACGCAGGTGTTCGGGGCGGGCGACGACGCGCCCGAGGACTGGACCGACGGCGAGGAGCTGGTGTGGCGCGACCGCACCGCGCAGGGAGCCGTGGAGCAGCAGATCGAGGCGGCGAAGCTCGGGATTCGGCGGAACCCCCGGGAAACGCGCGACGCGTGGTTCAACCGGATGGAGGACCAGCTCGGCACCCCGCCCCGCCGCGAAGGCCGCGACAAGAAGAAGGCCAGGCTCGGCGCCCTGAAGCTGCTGAGGGCGCGCAAGAAGCGGCGCAACGAGGAAGACGGCAAAACGCGCCCCGTAGTGATCTACCGGCTCCGCAACGAGAACGACGGGCGCAGGCTGAACGTGGGGGTGGTGCACACCACGCCCTCGGGGCAGGAGTTCGCCCGCGAGAACGTGTTCGCCCAGGTGAGCGGCTTCCTGGAGTACATGAACGAGGCCGCCGGCGGCGAAGACGAGGACAATGCCAGCTGGGTGCTGCTGGGCGACTTCTACCTGACCCCCGAGGCCGGGGTGAAGCGCGAGACCAACTCCAAAAACCGCGAGAAGCGCGACAGCTTCGGGGTGCACTTCCCGGGTCAGGAGCTCCTCGGCGAGCCGCCGGAGGTGAGCTACCCCAACCTGGAGCTGGCGCACGCGATCTCGGCCAGCAACTGGCCCACCATGCACCACAAGCACGGCGAGCGCACCAAGGTGCAGATCGCCGACTTCATGATCGTGTCGAACAACTTCCAGGAGCGCACCGCGGGATTGTTCGACCGGTTCGGCAGCGGCGTGTGGCCGGTGGACCCCGACCACCACACGCTGGAGGCGTGGATGCCCACCACCGACCACGCACCCGTGGGCGGGATGCTCTCCAGCGAGCGCAACGACGACCGGGTAGAGGAGGTGCGCCGCCAGGCGGAGGAGCGCGCCTTCCCGCCCCACATCCGGGCGCTGGCCGACCCCGGCATGCTGGAGCCCGGCGATTTCGCCGACAACACGAAGGAGGGCGTGGTGCCCCTGATGGAGCTGGACGAGAACGACGCGATGTTCTTCCTGACGCCGGAGGAGATGGAGCACGTCCCGTTCGGCGACTACAACCAGTTCACGCACGACATCGTGGGGATGGCCGCGGAGATCCGCCGGCGGGCGCCGGAGATCGACACACACCTGGCGCCGATGGCGCTGGAAGCCGCCCTGGCCGACAACACCACCATGGGGGACGTGCTGTTCGACCTGCAGCACCTGCCGTCCAACGTGTACGGGATGGTTCAGGACGCGCTGCCGGACGTGTGGCGCCACCACCACCGCTACGACGGCTGAGGCGAGCCGCGAGCGCCGGCCTGCCGCACCCCAGCCCAAAACCAGGAGGAGCGGGCGATGAGAACGCACGTGCAGCACGAGCCCGGCACCACGCAGGCGCCGCGGTCCACCACGCAGGCGGCGCCGGTCCACGCTGCGGAGACCGCGGCGGGAGGATCGCCGCTCGACGGGCTGGCCCAGCGCGCCAACGCCGGCCCGCACGCCACGTCGCTCGCGGCGCTGGGGTCGGTGGTGGCGCAGCGCGAGTGCGCCGGGTGCGCCGCGGTGAAGCGTGGCACGCGCCAGCCGGTGCAGCGCGCCGCAAGCGACGGGGGCGGCCTTCCCGCGGGGCTGCGCGCGGGGCTCGAGAGCCTGTCGGGGCACGACCTGTCGGACGTGCGCGTGCACTACGGCTCGGCCAGGCCCGCGCAGCTGCAGGCGCACGCCTATGCGCAGGGGAGCGACATCCACGTGGCCGCCGGCCAGGAGCACCACCTCCCGCACGAAGGGTGGCACGTGATCCAGCAGAGGCAGAACCGCGTGAAGCCCACGCTGAGCGTGGGCGGCACCGCCGTGAACGACGACGCCCGCCTGGAGCGCGAGGCCGACGTGATGGGCGAGCGGGCGCTGCGCGCCGGCGGCACCGCCCAGCGGCGCGCGCGTCCGTCCGCCGCGATCCGTCGCGGGGCCGTCCAGCGCAAGCTGGCCGTGGGGGCCGAGATCGACGAAGACGACCTCACCCTGACCACGCTGATCGACTACTACGAGAACGGCGGATACCTCAAGAAGACCACGCGCAAGCACCCGCTGTACAAGGCGCTGCAGCTGAAGGCCTTCATCCGCGACGCCGCGGAGCTGCTGGAGATCCTGCAGGAGTGGGCAGGCGACGATGAGGATCGGCCGTTCCGCACTTGGCTCGAGGCCGTACAGGCGGCCAAGATGCACCTGAACGCCCAGCGCTCGTCCAGGAATCGCTCGGCCGACGAGCAATCCAAGCGCAACGCCGCGCTCACCTCGCTGCTGAAGGGGAATTCGGGGAGCCGCAAACGGATGCTGGAGGAGGACCTCGATTCGAGCGACGAGGAGCGGATGGGCGGGCTGTTCGAGCCGTTCCGCGACGAGGCCAGCCAGTCCACCGACGCGTTCGACGAGCTGCTGAAGGGGAAGGAGACGATCGACAAGGTGCCGCTGCCGGTGAAGCGCCGGAAGCTGCACAAGGGAGGGATATCGGACCTGCCGGGCCGGAAGGTGCGCTACCGCAGCTACACGGGCTCCATCAGCCCCAAGCCCAACGCCTTCGTCCTCGGCGAGCTGGAGCAGGACTACGGCCCGCTGCTGAAGTCGCTGGTCGCGGCGATCGCGCTGGAGACCAAGGATTTCGACGAGCCGCTCGACGACCGCGACGTGGCCGCGCTGTTCCTGCAGGAGTTCGAGGGGAAGGACGCCTTTGCGGACTTTTCGCCCGAGGCGCAGAAGCTGGCCCACAAGGTGATCTCGGTGATGTTCTTCGCCGAGCTCTCGCGCCACTCCATCGCCCTGCTCACCGCGGCCGCCGCCTTCTCGGCCGTGGCCACGCGCGGCGACGACGAGGACGGGCCCGGCCTGGTGGAATCGTTCCAGACCGGGAGCGACGCCATGCGCCCGCTGTTCGCCGGAAAGGGCGGCCCCTCGCTGATGCGCGGCGAGAGCACCTCCGACGTCTCCAAGGACCAGGTGCGGAAGCGGCGCGTGCGCGCGATGCTCGACATCGAGAACCTCTACACGCGCGACCGCAGGGACGACGAGGACCAGCTGGGCTTCGTCCGGCGGCGGACGCTGCAGTACATCCTGAACCTGGCCGGGAACACCGACGAGCAGACCATGCAGCTCGCCGACCTCAGCGGCACCGTCTACAAGTACCTGGCGCAGGTGCGGCCGCCCGCGAAGAAGGGCGCGACCCCGCTGGAGACGCTCACCGCGCTCGGCTTCGCCCACCACCCGATGGCGGGCGACGAGAACGACTGCGCCATCTATACGCTGTACGACCAGCTCACGAGGCGGGGGATCGGCCTGGGCACCTTCCAGGCCTTCCGCGACCACCTCCGCAACTGGCCCGGGGTGGCCGCCTTCGGCTCGATGATCGACATCCTGAACGGCGGGGGCGCGCTGCTCGCCGCCGTGCAGGACTACCTGCAGAACGTGATGCACGCCAACGTGCCCGCCCTGACCATCGACGTGTGGTCGGCCACCGGCGACGGCGGGCTGATGGACTTCCAGGGCGTGGCGAGCCAGCCCTCGCCCGACGGTACCGCCGAAGAAGTTCTGACGTTCTACTTCAACGGCGTGAACCACTTCGACTCGCTCACCGGCGGGCTCTCGCGGTAGGAGAGCCCGCGGCCGATCCCGGGCTCCGCGATCGACGATGCGTCGCGAGCCGCCGTCTTCCACGGCGCCCGGATGGCTGGCCCCTGCCGACGATGGGGCGCGCCGGGTGGATGTGCGGCCGTCAGCCGGAACGATACCGGAGCCGGCTGATGACTCGACGACGTCTGCGAAGACCAGGAACGATGTCGTCCTGAGGCCCGACCACGCCGACTTCGCGGCATGCGCGAATGGTGGCAGGCCGAAGGATCCATGGCCGGCTTGCGCGAAATTCCCAGCCGTAGCGCATCCGGTGTCATAGATCCTTCGCGCTGCGGCCGTCGCGGCACGCCCAGGGTGCAGTGTGGTCGCGCGCTCAGGATGACGGGGGTGGTGGCGTGCGAATGCACGATCGATCGCTGAATTCGTTATGAGATCTCCCGAATCCGAACCACCGGGTTTGCAATGACCGACACGCTCGTCGCCGAATCCCCCGAAGCGCCCGAAAATCCCGGGCTGAGCTACGCGTACCTGGTGGCCGAGGGCACGCGCATCGTGCAGCGCCTGTCGGGCGAGGTGTGGACCGAGTACAACGAGTCGGACCCCGGCGTCACCACGCTCGAGCAGCTGTGCTACGCGCTGACCGAGCTGTCGTACCGCGCCGGGCTGCCGCTGGCCGACCTGCTGGTGGGCGAGCCCGGCGGCGCCATCGACCCGCGGCGCCAGGCGCTGTATCCCGCGCGCGACATCTTCCCCGTCAACCCCGTCACCGGAGACGACTACCGCCGGCTGCTGATCGACCGGGTGCCGCGCGTGGCCAACGCCTGGCTCACCCCCCGCGGCCGCGATGCCGGCCCGCGCGCGGTGGGTGGCCTGTACGACATCGCCCTCTACGTGCCCGGGCTCGACTCGGCGTGCAAGCCCGACGACGAGGGGAAGGTGGTGGACGAGGCGCGCCGGGTGTACTGCGCCCACCGCGGCCTGTGCGAAGACGCGCGCTCCATCACCATCCTCGAGGCCGTGCCCGCGGTCGTGAAGGCCGACGTCACCCTGGCCGACGCGGGCGCGGCCGACACGGTGCTGGCCGCGCTCCTCTTCCGCCTGGGCAACTTCCTGGCACCCGAGCCCGCGCGCGCGCCGCTGGCCGAGCTGGTGCGCAAAGGCGTGCCGCCGGCCCAGATCTTCGACGGGCCTCTTCCGCTGCACGGCTTCATCACCGGCGACCAGCTGCAGCCCAGGGCGAACGAGATCCCCGTGCAGGAGGTGGTGCGCACCGCCGTCGCCACGCCGGGAGTCACCAGCGTGCTGCGGCTGTCGGTGACGGCCGACGGCAAGACGCGGAGCGGCGAGCAGTCGGTGCCGGTGGGGCGGGGGCGCATCCTGCGGCTCGACACGCGCCCGTCGAATGGCGCGTACTCCATCAGGCTCTACTCCAACGGCGTGGAGGTGCGGCCCGACCCGGCCCGCGTGGAGCGCGAGCTGAAGCGGCTGTGGGCCGCGCACCGGCAGACGTATCCGCTGGCCGACGAGTACGGCGAGCTGTTCGGGATGCCGGCGGGGGAGTATCGCGACGTGGAGCGCTACTACTCGATCCAGAACCAGTACCCCGACACCTACGGCATCAGCGCCTTCGGCCTTCCCGCCGACGCGGGCGACGCGCGCACCGGGCAGGCGCGGCAGCTCAAGGGCTACCTCCTCCCCTTCGAGCAGCTGCTGGCCGACTTCTTCGCCCAGCTGGCGCACGCGCGCGACCTGTTCTCCACCCTGGGGCCCGACGACCCGGCCGGCCGCCGCAGCTACTGGTTCCAGCACCTCGACGCCTCGGTGCCCAACGTGGAGCCGCTGCTGAAGGCCGGCCCCGACGGCTATCACCAGGGGCTGCCGCGGCTGGTGGAGGCGCACGACCCGTGGGTGGAGCGCCGCGGCCACTTCCTCTCCTTCCTCCTGGATCTGTACGCCGACGAGCTGACGCCCAACGCCGTGGCCGGCGCCGACGGCGACCCCGGCGGCGGCGCCGCGCGCGGCCCGCGCGGAGGCACGCTGCTGGAGGCGCGGCTGGAGCTGCTGCGGCGGCTGGTGGAGGCCACCCACGACCGCGGCCGCGGGTGGGACTACCTGCGCCGCCCGTCGCCCGCCAACGTGGCGGGGATGGAGCTGCGCGTGCGCATCCAGCTGGGGATGCCGGTGGCCGACCGCCGGCCGCTGAACGACGTGCTGCAGGGGTGGGGCGACGCGAACGGCCGCGGCGGCGCGGACGGCGGCGGCGCGCTGGAGTGGCACGCCGACGAGATCGAGACCGCCTTCGAGCCGGTCTCGGTGGCGGGGCAGGGGAGTCCGTCGACGCCGGCCGTGGCGGCGCTCCCCGGGGGCCTGCCGGCCGGGCTGCTGGACGCGGACCCCGGGCCGGGCGACCTGCGCGTGGGGAGCCTTCCGGGCGACGCGGGCGTGTCGGCGGTGGTCCGCGCGGGGGGCGCGTGGCGGCTGGTGGGGCGCTACCCCGACCGCGACGGCGCCGTGGCCGGCGCGCGCGCCGTCGCCGGGCAGCTGGGCCAGGTGCGGCGCCACTCGCGGCAGCTGTACATCGTGGAGCACCTGCTGCTGCGCGAAGGCCGCTGCCGCGGGGCGGACGGCCGCACCGCCCGGCCCGCCGGCGACGGGCGCGCGTTCGCGTACGGCTTCGCGCTTACCGCCGTGCTGATCCTTCCCCAGCGCCTGCTGGAAGACAAGGGCTACCGCGACTTCGCCGCCGAGGTGGTGCGGGCCAACACGCCGGCGCACCTGGCGGTGAAGTGCTGCTTCCTGGGCACCGCCGACGGGTTGCGCTTCGAGTCGCTGTACCGCGCCTGGCAGCAGGCGCTGGAGCGCGGCGAGCGGGGGCCGCTCCGCGCGGCGTCGGCGCGGCTGCGCGAGTTCCTGTCGCCGTGCCCGCCCTCGCCGCCCTCGCCCCCGTCCCCGCCCTGCCCGCCGCCGCCGCCCTGCGGCGGCTGCCGGGAGGCCTGAGCCGTGCCGACGCCCTCCGGGCTGCGCCCCACCGTGCGCAGCGAGCGCCTGCAGGTGGACGCGGGGTCGCAGGCCGTGGCGCTGGCGCTGCGGCCGCGGCTCTCCGACGTCAACCGCCGCGCGCTGCTCCCCGTGATCGAGCGGGTGCTGCGCGAGATGGACGTGCCCGGCCGGCAGGTGCGCATCGACCGGCTGGAGGTGGACCTGGGCACCGTCCCGCTCTCCCAGATCGAGGCGGAGCTCCCGCGGCTGCTGGAGCGCGAGCTGCGCCGCGCGCTGGGCGACGCCCTCCGCCGCGGCGACGCGCCGGACCGCGGCGTGCGCACGCGCAGCGAGGCCGACGCGCGCGCCGAGCTGCTGGAGGGCAACCTGCTGCGCGGCACCCTCCCGTTCTGGGCGCCGCCCGCCACCACGCTGCAGGGGCTGGTGGTGGAGATGGCCGACGCCGACCCCGCGCGGCTGGCCGCCTCGGTGCGGCGGCTGGGGACGCACCCGCGGGTGCTGGAGCGGCTGGCCGCGCAGCTGGCGGACCCGGCGCTGGCGCGGCTGGTTCGCGTGCTGGAGCCGCGGCATGCCGCGCTGGTGCTGGCCTACGTGGCCGACCTGCGCCTCACGCACCTCGACCGGCCGGTGCTGCCGGTGGGCGGCGGGCGCTTCCGGCGGATGGTGTGGGTGCTGGTGCAGGGGTACTTGGTCAGCGAGCGTGGCAGCCAGTTCAACCGCAGGAGCTTCGTGGGCTCGCTGCTGCGCGGCATGGCGAGCGAGGAGGGCGTGGATTACGGCGCCCTGCTCGCCACCCTGGCGCGCGCCCTGGACCGCACGCGCAGGCGCCGCCTGGTCACCTCGTCGCTCCCCGCCGTCGTCGCCGTCCTGCTGCGCGAGCACGAAGACGCCACGCGGGCGCCTTCAGCCGGCGGGCGAGAGGCAGATGCCGAAACGGAATCCGGAATCGATGCGGCCGGATCGGCCGCCCTGCAGAGATCGCGTGTCTCCGGGGCGGACGACGACTCCGGGGGCGACGACGACTCCGCGGCGCTGAATGATCCGGCCCGTCGCAGTCGCCGCGTTGATGCGGCTCATCATCCTGCTGGCCCGCCCGACCCTGATCCTCCAGCCGGTGAGATCGACACGGTCAACCCGTCGAATCGGGAGGATCGGGAGGATCGGGAGGATCGGGAGGACGTGACCAATCGTCCGCGCAGCGTCGGTTCACCCGATGTGAATCATCCCAACACCCAGCGCGACCTGGCTGATCCGGCTGACGCCGCCGGCCACGCAGCGCCCGATCATCCCGCGCATCTCGACGATGTCTGGGATGGAGATGATGCCGGCGATCGGGCCGACCCGGAGTCTCTCGCGAGGCGACGCGGCCGCGTGGATCGTGATGGGCGGAGAGAGCTAACGGATGGCCGCAGTGCTCGGGAAGCAAGGGCGGATCGGGATGAGCAGGATGGTTGGGATGATCGCGACCGGTTGGATGATCGGGATGGTTGGGATGATCAGGATCGGTTGGATGATCGGGATGGTTGGGATACTCGGGATCGGCTGAATGATCGGGATGGTTGGGATGATCAGGATCGGTTGGATGATCGGGATGGTTGGGATGATCAGGAGCGGTTGGATGATCGGGATGGTTGGGATGATCAGGAGCGGTTGGATGGTCGGGATGGTTGGAATGATCGGGATCGGTTGGATGACCGGGATCGGCTGGATGACCGGGATCGGCCGGATGACGGGGATCGATTGGATGAGCAGGACATTTTTGGTATCCGCGATGGGTTCGATGATCGGGATCCGTTCCGTGGCTTCGACTACGGCGTAGCCCTGGAGGATCGTGGCGGGGAGCATCGTCCCGTATCCCCGCGGTCGGAAGATGGCGCTGGCGACGACGGTGAGGACGTCGGTGGTCCGGCCGGGCGGAAGGATTCACGCACTCCGGGCGATCGGCGGGCGCGGGCGACGCGGCCGGGCGGAGAAGATGCTGCGGATCGGGGCCATGTGGAGGATTGGGCCCGTTCCGGCGACCTGCCTCGCGGCCAGCGCATCTCGTTCGGCCGGTACGAGCTGGCCGACGCGCTCGCCTACCTGCTGCGCAACGGCGTGCTGCCGTGGGATGCGCTGCTGCGCGACCCCCAGCTGACCGAGGCGCGCGTCCTGTCCACACTGGCGGAGCTTCCGCAGCCGCGCCTGCTCGACGTGCTGCGGAGCGACCGCGCGGACGAGCGCCGGCGCATCGTGGCGACGCTGGCCGGCGCGCTCGCCGAAGACGACCTCGCCCGCCTGCTGCTGCGCCTGGTGCCCGCCGCGGCGAACGCAGGCAGCCCCTTCGCCGCGGCGCTGGCCCGGTTCACCGACGCCGCGGCGGACCGCCGCGGCTTCCTGGCGCGCGTGGCCGGCGCCGCGGCCCAGGGCGAGGGCATCGACCTGGAGGCGCTGTGTGCCGAAGCCGGCGTGGTGGTGAGCGAGCGGCCGCCGGAGCTGGACGCGTGGCCCGCGCACCTGCTGCGCTCCGCGCTGGCCGAGGCGCTGCGCCCGGGCAGCGTGCGCGAGCCCGCGGACCCCACCCCGGCCGTCCTGCTGGAGGCGCTGGCCGCCGCGCACCCCGGCGACGCCCGCCAGTACCTGCGCGCGCTGGGCGCGCACCCCGAGCGGGCGGCCGCGCTCGCGCGCTCCCTTCCGCCCGAGAGCGCGGACCGGCTGCTGGTGCTGCTCGACCCCGTGGTGGCCGAGACGGCGCGCGCGCTGCACCTGGCGCTCGCCACCCTCCCCACGCCCCTGCGCCGCGCCTCGAGCGACGAGCTGCGCGAGGTGATGCTGGCGGAGATGATGGGCCTGCCCGTGGGCGAGACGCCCGACAGCGACTTCTTCACCCGCGTGCTGACCCGGGTGTTCGGCCCGCGGCTGCCGGATGCGGTAGGCCAGCACCTGCTGGCGGCCGCCGACACGTGGGCGCGCCCCGGCGGGCTTCCGCCGGCACACGTGGAGGCCTTCCGCGCCGCCGTGCACGCGCTGCTCGGCCACGGCGATCCCGATCCGGCCGCGCCGCGCGCCCCCGCCGCCCGGCCGCGCCGGAGCGCGCCCGCGGCTCCCGCGCTTCGCGACGCGGTGCTCGCCTTCCTCCTCGGCCGCGACCCCGCATCCCCGCCGGCCGCGTCGTCCGCCGGGGCAGACGAAGCCGCGCCGGAGCACGAAGCCGCCACGGTGGGGGCCCTCTCCCCCGACGTGCTGCAGCACGTGCTGGTGAAGATGGTGGACGAGGCGCCGGACGAGATCTCGCCCTTCCTGCGCCGCCACTCGGCCGACCGGCGGGTGCGCGAGCGGTGGGTGGAGGTGCTCCCCGATGCCGCCCTGGCGCGCCTGACCCGCGTGCTGGGCCCCCGGCAAGACGACCTGCTGGCGATGACCGAGGTGCTGGAGGCGGCGTGGGCGCAGGCCGCGCCGCCCAGCTGCCCGGGAGTGGGCGGACGGGCGGCGTTCTGGAGCTTCCTGCTGGAGTTCCTGGCCCGCAACGCCGGCGCCGACCACCTTGCCGACCGGCTGGTGGTGGCCTTCTTCGCCGACCGCGCCGCGCGCTGCCGCGCCCTGTCGCCCATCCCCGACCTGGCGGATCTCGGCGCGCGGCTGCTGCAGGGTGCCGGGCGGATGGCCGTGTCGCGCGGGCACGGCCGGCTGCGCGCCGCGCTCAGCCGGCAGCGCCACCGCCTGCGCTCCGCGTGGGATCCCTCCGCCTCTTCGGAGACCCCCATGGAGCCCGACCTTCGTCCATCCCCCCGCCGCCCCGCCGCGTCGTCCACGCCCCCGGCCCGCCGCCACGCATCCGCCGGTGACGCGCGCCGCACCTCCGGCGCGCGCGCGCAGCGGCCCGGGCTCC
>DASWMA010000376.1:0-5856 GCA_036399995.1 Longimicrobium sp.
TGAGCTTCTTCATTATCTGCTCCTCTGGAGTGGGTCGGGAAGGTCGCGGAACAGATACTATACCGGACGAAAATGATTGGCAATCCGAAACCCGCGCAGCTCGGTGGCGACGAATACGCCGTCAGAGGCGATTCACGAGCAACGCGAAGGCCCGTCACCGCAGTCGCGGTGACGGGCCTCCGTGTCAGCGGTTCGGTGTCGGCGGCCTTGCCTACGGCGCAGGCGGCGTGGAGAGCTCCGCGCGCACCTCGGCCGGGTCACGCCCGGACCGGACGGCGGCTTCCAGGTCGTGGCGCTTCCACCGCTTGCGCTTGGGACGGCCGAACCAGGTGCTCGCCATCCCGCCGGCCACGATGGGGATCAGGAGAATGGCCAGGGCGAGCAGCAGCACCCACGAATTGTTGGTGCGCCGGAACAGCTCGAACGCCGCGAGCTCGAGGACGATCGTGCTTACCACGAGCAATGCTACGAACCGCCGCGTTCTTGTCCAGAATCCAGCCATGGTGGCCTCCGAGCGTGGCGGGGACAGCTAACACAGGATTTCGTGGAATGCACCGAATGGTCACACGTCACCGGGGCATCCGTCGAACTATACCGGCAAAGACAACACGCTGGAAGTGGCAACGAAAAAGCCTCGCGCACTTTGCGAGGCTTCCCGTGGCCGTAGCATGCGGCTTCAGCCGCCGGTGACGATCTCTGCCCGACGCTTCAGGCAGCCCTCGGGGTGCGCGGCACGCTCTCCAGCTCGGGCACCCCTGCAACTCGCCACGCGCTGGCTACCGGCGATGATGTCGGTCGAATGTCGGAGTCATGCCGTCTCCATTGACTAACCTTCACGGCTGAATGGGGGCGGCATTTCGCATCTCCCGGGCTTGTTTAAATTTAATTTCGGCGTTATTAGTGATTAACACACCCACAGACGCGCTCGATGGACCCCGATGCCTTCGCCCGGTCTCGCGGAGTTATGGGCATCGCCGTGGACGAGCGCTCATCCTTTTGTGATGAAAGAGGTTCCCATGAAGAAGCTGGAGCTGGACACGCTCGAGGTGCAGTCGTTCATCACCGACGCCGCGCCGGCGCTTCGCGGCACCGTGCGCGGCCGCCAGTACGAAAACACCGAAGGCCGGTACTGCGAGCCCACGGGATACACGGTCTGCGACTGCAGCGAAGCGGGGAACTGCGAGAGCGAAGTGACGCGGTGCTGGTGCGTGGAGACGTACACCGCGGAGGTGGAGTGCAACTCGTTCCCCACCAACTGTCCCTGCACGCCCTGATTGCGCCACCGCCCGGCGCGGAACCCCTGGGGCTTCCGCGCCGGGCAATCTCGTTCCCCACGCACCCGGGCGTCGGGGCGAAGAAGCCGGCACATCCTCTCGGTCGCGCTCCTGCTCGGAGGAACCCGCGAGGCTTTCCGCAGCCGCTGCCCCTGGCTTCAGCCGCCCTGGGGAGAAGCCGACTGGGCGATGGCCTCCTTCACCTTCCGCGCGACCGCCCGCCCCACCACCGCCGCGATCTCCTCCTCGCTGGCCGCGGCCACCGCGCGCATGCTGCCGAAGCGGTCGAGCAGCGCCCGCTGGCGCGCCGGGCCCACGCCGGGGATCGTCGACAGCTCCGACCGGATCGTGCGCTTCGTCCGCAGCTTGCGATTGTAGCCGATGGCGAAGCGGTGCGCCTCGTCGCGCACGCGCTGCAGCAGGCGCAGCGCCGGCGCGCGCTTCGGCAGGCGGATCGGCTCGCCGCGGCCGGGGAGGAACACCTCCTCCTCGCGCTTGGCCAGGCTGATCATCGGCTGCTGCGGCAGGCCGATCTCGGCCATCGCCTTCTGCGCGGCGCCCAGCTGCCCCTTGCCGCCGTCGATCACCACCAGGTCGGGGAGCGGCTTCCCCTCGTTCACGCGGCGGGTGAACCAGCGCGTGACCACCTCGTGCATGCTGGCGAAGTCGTCGTTCCCCCACTCGCCGCGGATCTTGAACTTCTTGTACTCGCCCTTGTTGGGCTCGCCGTTCTCGAAGAACACGCCCGATGCGACCACCTCGCTCCCCTGCGTGTGCGAGATGTCGAAGCAGACGATGGTGCGCGGCACGCTCTCCAGCTCCAGCACCTCCTGCAGCTCGTACAGCGCGTCGGGGGCGCGGCTGGCGGCGGCCTGCGCCACCATCCGCCGCTCTTCCAGCAGGTGCCGCGCGTTCTGCTCGGCCAGCTCCACCAGCTGCACCTTCTCGCCGCGCTGGGGCACGTGCAGGCGCACGGCGCGCCCGGCGTGCTCGCGCAGCAGCTCCTGCAGCACGCCGCGGTCCTCGAAGTCGCAGGCCAGGAACACCTCCGGCGGGATCGACGCGTCGTCGCGGACGGCGCGCTCGGTGTAGTGCCGGGTGACGAAGGCGTTGAAGGCGCTCTCGTCCTCCTCGTCGCCCGCGTTGGAAAGGAAGGAGACCTCGCGCCCCAGCAGCTTCCCCTCGCGGATCAGCAGCACCACGCCGCAGGCGTCGCCACGGTCGCGCGCGAAGCCCACCACGTCGCGGTCGTTGCCGCTCACGTCCACCACGCGCTGGCGGCGCTCCAGCGCCTCGAGCTGCTGCACGGCGTCGCGCAGCTCGGCCGCGCGCTCGAAGTTCATCTCCAGCGCCGCGGCCTGCATCTCGGCCTTCAGCCGGTCGGCCACCAGCCGGGTGTGCCCGCCCAGCACCGCCAGGATCTCGTCCACCATCGCCCGGTAGTCGGCCTCGCTCTGCAGCGCCACGCACGGCGCCTTGCAGCGGCCGATGTGGTAGTCGAGGCAGGGGCGGCCCGGCACCTCGTCGGGAAGGCCGTAGTGGCACGAGCGCACGGTGTACAGCCGCTTCACCAGCTCCAGCGCCTGCCGCATGCGGCGCACGTCGGTGTACGGCCCGAAGTAGCGGCTCCCGTCCTTCACCAGCCGCCGCGTGACCCACACGCGGGGGAAGCGCTCGTGGACGGTGACCTTGATGTACGGGTAGGTCTTGTCGTCCTTGAGGTTGATGTTGAAGCGCGGCTTGTTCTCCTTGATCAGGTTGTTCTCCAGGATCAGCGCCTCGGCCTCGGTGTTCACCACGATGGTGTCCACGTCGGCGATGCGCCGCACCAGCTCACGCGTCTTGATCCCGTGCTGCTGCCCGCCGGCGAAATACGAGCGGACGCGGGCACGCAGCGACTTGGCCTTCCCCACGTAGATGATCACCCCCTCGGCGTCCTTCATCAGGTACACGCCGGGGCGGGTGGGGAGGGTGCGGAGCTTGTCTTCCAGGGAACCGTTCTGCGGCATCTCTCGACCGGCCTGAACTTCGGAACGCTACGGGTGACTTGGTACCCCGGTGGGGCGGGATGGGTCGCGTTCGGCTGGTGACCCGACAGGTGCGTGAGTGCGTGAGTGCGTGAGTGCGTGAGTGCGTGAGTGCGAAAGTGCGAAGTGCGTAAGCTGCGTCCCGTGTGCGGTGGCCGGTGTCGCGCGTCTCCGCCGGTCGAGACCGGCCGCGTCCGGATAGAACCGCCGCTTTTCCGAGTCGTGCCGGGCCGCCGAAGGTGTCCGCCGTCGCTACAGCCGCTTCGCCATCAGCACCTCGTCGATGTACGTGTCGCCGGCCCGCACGGCCATCGGCTCGGTGCCGTACGCGGTGAACCCCCAGCGCTCGTACAGCCGCCGCGCGCGCTGGTTCGGCGCGGCAACGGTGAGGAGGAGGATCTCCACCTGCCCGCGCGCGTCGTCCACGATCGCCTCCACGATGCGGTCGGCCGCGCCGGTGCCGCGAAGGTGCGGCTGGACGTACATCCCCCAGAGCAGCCCCTTGTGACGCAGCTTCTCACCCGTGAACCGCGTCCACCCGCCGATGGCGCCCAGCGCGCCGCCGGCGAACACGCCGGCCACGAAGCTCCCGGCCAGCCGCGCCTCGGTTTCGGGGAGCGTCAGCGCCGCCTCGTCGGCCGGGGAATAGCGGAAGTCCAGCGGGTGCGCGGCGAAGCCCTCCAGCCGCAGCGCGCGGTACGCCGCGGCGTCGCCGGGGCCCAGCCGGCGCACCTCGAACGCCGTCTCGGTCATCTGTCCTGGAAACCGGAAAGGATCCCCATTTATCGCCCGCCGCACACGCCGTTTCCACCGGCCATCGCCAGCCGGCCGCGACCACGTTCCGCACCCGGCCGGAAGCCGGGCCCGGCGGGGAAGTTACGTCCCGGTCGGTGGGGCGTGGAAGGGGCAATGCCGCGCCGGAAACATAAGGGTTGCGAGACGGCATTCGCGGCACCATTTTCGCGTGCCTTCGAAAGCGCCCCACGAGCCCCGGCCGGCCCACCCGCCCGCCCCGGTTCGGCACCCGTAGCGCCGTACCGCAGGACCCCGCGTGACCACCCGCACCATCGTCTGGGCGCCGCTCGCCGTAGCGGTCGCCGCGCTCTCGTCGGCCTGCGCCGACGCCCGCACCGCCCCGGGTGACGCCGGGGCCGCCCTTGTCCGGGAGCTCGCTCCCAGCACCTCCGTCCACGCCCAGTCGGCGCCGTCGCATTCGACCACGGCGCCACCCCCACGGCCCGCGAACGTAGCCCCGGCGGTGATCCGCGGGATCTACGTGAGCGCGTACGCAGCGGGGAACCCGACCAAGCGCGCCGCGCTGCTCGCCCTGACCGACTCCACCGAGCTGAACACCTGGGTGGTGGACGTGAAGGACGAAGACGGCGTGCGCTACCCCAGCGCGCTGCCGCTGGCGGTGGAGGCCACGCACGTGCGCAGCATCCCCGTCCGCGACCTGCGCGCGCTGGGCGACACGCTGCGGGCGCACGGCATCCACGCCATCGCGCGGATCGTGGTGTTCAAGGACCCGCGCCTGTCGCGCGCCCGCAACGACTGGAGCATCCGCAACCCGCAGGGCGGGCTGTGGCGCGACAAGGTGGGCAACACCTGGGTGAACCCGTGGGACCGGCGCGTGTGGGAGTACAACATCTCCATCGCCGAAGAGGCGGTGCGCGCCGGCTTCCGCGAGATCCAGTTCGACTACGTGCGCTTCCCCGAGGCGTATCGCTCGCTCCCCACGCAGACGTTCCCGACCGCCGTGGGGAGCAAGGCCGACGCAATCGAGGGCTTCCTGGCCGAGGCGGCCGACCGCGTGCACCGGCTGGGCGGCACCGTCACGGCCGACGTGTTCGGGCTGTCGATGAACGAGAGCAAGGACGTGGGGATCGGCCAGCAGTGGGAGCGCGTGTCGGCGGTGGTCGACGGCGTGCTGCCGATGGTGTACCCGTCGCACTACTTCCCCACGCACCTGGCGGGGATCAGCCGGCCCAACCGGATGCCGTACGAGACGGTCTACACCTCCGTGGGGATGGGCGTGGTGCGCAACCGCAGGCTGGCGGACGCGGGGATCCGCCCGGCGCGGGTGGTGCCCTGGCTGCAGGCGTTCACCGCCACCTGGAACGACCGCGGCTTCCGCTACGGCCCCGACCAAGCCCGCGCGCAGACCCGCGCCGTGTACGACCTGGGGCTGGAGGACTGGATCTTCTGGAACCCGAACTCGAACTACGAGGCGATCGCCGCGGGGTTCGAGCGCGGTGAGAGCGTCCGGCGCGGCCGCCCCTTCACCCCGCCGGCCGGCATGGTGGCGATGGTGGACCGCTTCGACCGCGAAGGCGCCGCCGCCATCCGCCAGCGCCTGACGCAGGACCGGGCGCCCGGAGCGCCGTCCGCGCCCGCGCTCGGCCAGTAGCGGCATCGGTTCCACCGATGCAGATCAGCCCCGGGGCAGACGCTCCGGGGCTGATCTCTTTTCCACACGAGTCGCAGCCCCGGATCCGCGAGATCCGTTGCTGGACCAGCATCGTTGAAGAGGTCACACGGAGGAAACGGAGGAAACG
>DASWMA010000377.1:0-4853 GCA_036399995.1 Longimicrobium sp.
GCGCTCGAGAACGCGCGGCTGCACCAGGCCGAGCACGACGCCCGCCGCGCCGCCGAGCGCTCGGCCGACCAGACGGCGCGGCTGCAGGCGGTGACCGCCGCCCTCTCCGAGGCGCGCACCCCCGAGGAGGTGGCGGCCGCCGCGCTGCGGCAGTGCATGGAGCCGCTGGGCGCCACCGCCGGGTGGGTGGGGCAGCTCAGCACCGACGGGGTCACGGTGGAGCGGGTGCACTCGGTCGGCTTCGACGCGCCGGTGGTGGCGGCGTTCGGCGCGGTGCCGCTGGACCGCTCGATCCCGCTGACCGACGCGGTGCGCACCGGCGAGATCATCTGCGTGGAGAACCGCGAGGAGCTGGACCGGCGCTACCCCCTGGTGGCCGACGTGGGGCAGCGCGGCCGCTTCGGCGCGTGGGCGGTGGCGCCGATGTGGGTGGAGGGGCGCGCGGTGGGCGGGCTGGTGCTCAACTTCCCGCAGCCGCGCACCTTCGACGAGGAGACGCGGTCGTTCCTGCTGGCGGTGGGGCGGCAGGGGGCGCTGGCGCTGGAGCGGGCGCGGCTGTACGACGCCGAGCGCCGCGCCCGCGCCGAGGCCGAGGCGGCCAACCGCGCCAAGTTCGAGTTCCTCACCACCATGAGCCACGAGCTGCGCACGCCGCTGAACGCCATCGCCGGCTACGTGGACCTGCTGGACCTGGAGATCCGGGGGCCGGTGACCCCCGAGCAGCGCAGCGACCTGGCCCGCATCCGCCGCAGCCAGACCCACCTGCTGGGGCTGATCAACGACGTGCTGAACTTCGCCCGCATCGAGACCGGGCACGTGCACTTCGACCTGCGCGCGGTGCCGGTGGACGAGGTGCTGAGCGAGGTGGAGGAGCTGATCGCGCCGCAGGTGCAGGCGCGGGGCCTGAGCTACGAGTACCGCCCCGCCGCCGCCCCCGGCGCCGTGGCGTACGCCGACCCCGAGAAGGTGCGGCAGATCGTGCTGAACCTGCTCTCGAACGCGGTGAAGTTCACCCCGGGCGGCGGGCGGGTGGTGCTGTCGAGCCAGGCGGACGGCGACGTGGTGCACGTGCTGGTGGCAGACACGGGGATCGGCATCCCGGCCGACAAGCTGGGCACCATCTTCGAGCCCTTCGTGCAGGTGAACGCCGGATACACGCGCACCACCGAGGGAACGGGGCTGGGGCTGTCGATCAGCCGCGACCTGGCCCGCGCCATGGGCGGCGACCTGACGGCCGAGAGCCGCGAGGGCGAGGGCTCCACCTTCACGCTGATCCTGCCGCGGGCGGGCGACTGAGCGCCGCCATCATTTCGCTCGCAGTCCAACGAAGAAATCTCACGCAGAGCAGCAGAGCAGCAGAGAACTGCAAGGCGTCCTCTGCTGCTCTGCTGCTCTGCGTGAGATCCGAGGATCTCCGTCCCGGACGTGTCACCGCTCGTCTGGGCGGATCCACTTGCCGACGGTGGGCGGTCCAGAAGGCGGCCGGGGTCGGTTTCGGTGATCACCAGCGCGCGGTGCGCCGGGGGGACGAAGCCCTCGGCGGTGGCGTGGTCGAAGAGGGCCAGGAGCGGGTCGTAGTAGCCGGCCACGTTCAGCAGCCCACACGGCTTGGGGTGGAAGCCGAGCTGCGACCAGGTGAGCACCTCGCAGAACTCCTCGAAGGTGCCGAAGCCGCCGGGAGCGCCATGAAGCCGTCGGAGAGGTCGGCCATCATCGCCTTGCGCTCGTGCATCGTCTCCACCACGTGGAGCCGGGTGAGCCCGGTGTGCCCCACCTCGCGCGCCATCAGCGCCTGGGGGATCACGCCCACCACCTCCCCTCCGCCGGCCAGCACCGTGTCGGCCACGGCGCCCATCAGCCCCACGTTGCCGCCGCCGTACACCAGCCCCACGCCCCGCTCCAGCAGCACGCGCCCCATCTGGCGCGTGGCCTCGAGGTATTCCGGCCGCCGCCCCGGGTTGGACCCGCAGAACACCGCCAGCCGCCTCATCGTCCCTTCGCCCATCGCCCCTCCTTTCGACGTGTCCATGCGAGCCGGGAAGAGAACCGCTCGCTCGTCGGACGGCAACCGTGCCCACGGGCAGTTGAAGCCTCGCGCGGTTTGCGAGGCTTTTCGTAGTCGTTGCCGCGGCTTCAGCCGCCTTGCACGGGCCCGGCCAGGGAGGACGGATCTTCGCCCATCCCCCGGGCGGCCCGCACCCCGTTTGCCTTCCGCGGCTTCTGCTCGTAGCCTTCACGGCTGACGCACCGGCCTCCGCAACGCGGGGCTCCGCCCATCTCCCGCTCCAGATCCACCCGATGACCCGTCTGATCCGAACCCTCTGCGGCGCGGCGCTGCTGGCCGTGGCGCTGGCACCGGCCGCGCGCGCGCAGCAGCCGCTCCCCTCCATTGCCGAGAAGACGCGGGCGATGGAGAAGAAGGACGGCTTCCTTCCGCTCTACTGGGACGCCGCCGCGGGAAAGCTGTGGCTCGAGATCCCGCGGATGGGGCAGGAGATCCTGTACCAGGTGTCGCTTCCGGCGGGGATGGGGAGCAACGACGTGGGGCTGGACCGCGGCCAGCTGGGCGAGACGCGTATCGTGCGCTTCGAGCGCAGCGGCCCGCGTGTGCTGATGGTGCAGCCCAACTACGCCTTCCGCGCGGTCACGCAGAACCCCGACGAGCGCCGCGACGTGGAGGAATCGTTCGCCCAGTCGGTGCTGTGGGGCTTCACCGTGGCCGCCGAGAGCGACGGCCGCGTGCTGGTGGACGCCACCGACTTCGCGCTGCGCGACGCGCACGGCGTGGTGCCGGCGCTGCGGCGCGCGCGGCAGGGCGAGTACCGGCTCGACGCGACCCGCAGCGCCCTGTATCTGCCCAACCTGAAGGCGTTTCCGCGCAACAGCGAGATCGAGGTGACGCTCACCTTCACCGGCGACAACCCGGGGAGCTGGGTGCGTGACGTGGCGCCCACCCCCGAGGCGATCACCGTGCGCGAGCGCCACTCGTTCGTGCAGCTCCCCGGCGAGGGCTTCCGGCCGCGCAGGAACGACCCCAACTCGGGCTACTTCGGCATCGACTACGCCGACTACGCGGCGCCGATGAACACGCCGCTGGTGCAGCGCTTCATCGCGCGCCACCGGCTGGAGAAGCGGAACCCCGGCGCGGCGGTGAGCGAGCCGGTGCAGCCGATCGTGTACTACGTGGACCGCGGCGCCCCCGAGCCGATCCGCACCGCGCTGGTGGAGGGGGCGCGCTGGTGGAACCAGGCGTTCGAGGCGGCCGGCTACCGCAACGCCTTCCGGGTGGAGCTCCTTCCCGAGGGCGCCGACCCGCTGGACGTGCGCTACAACGTGATCCAGTGGGTGCACCGCGCCACCCGCGGGTGGAGCTACGGCTCCGCGGTGATCGACCCGCGGACGGGTGAGATCATCAAGGGCCACGTCTCGCTCGGCTCCCTGCGCGACCGGCAGGACTGGCTGATCGCCGAGGGGCTGCTGTCGCCCTACGCGCGCGGCGACGAGAACCCGCCCGAGCTGCAGGCGGTGGTGCTGGCCCGGCTGCGCCAGCTTTCGGCGCACGAGGTGGGGCACACGCTGGGGCTGGCGCACAACTACGTGGCCAGCACGCAGGGGCGCGTGTCGGTGATGGACTACCCGCACCCGTTGGCGAAGCTGACGCCGGACGGGCACATCGACCTCTCCGACGCGTACGTGGAGGGGATCGGCGCGTGGGACAAGGTGGCGATCACCTACGGCTACGCCGACTTCGCCGCCGGCGCCGACGAGCGCGGCGAGCTGGCGCGGATCCTGGCTGACGCACGCGGCCGCGGGATCACCTTCCTCACCGACCAGGACGCGCGCTCGCCCGGCACCGCGCACCCGGTGGCGCACATGTGGGACAACGGCACCGACGCCGCGGCCGAGCTGGGGCGGATGATGCGCGTGCGCCGCGCCGCGCTGAACCGCTTCGGCGAGAACACGATCCGCGCCGGGATGCCGCTGGCCACGATGGAAGAGGCGCTGGTGCCGCTGTACCTGTATCACCGCTACCAGGCCGAGGCGGCCGCCAAGGTGATCGGCGGGCAGGCGTACACCTACGCGCAGCGCGGCGACCAGCAGGAGCCGCTGCGCACCGTCCCCGGCGCGCAGCAGCGGCAGGCGCTGGCCGCCGTGCTGGCGACGCTGACGCCGGAGGAGCTGGCGCTGCCGCGCACCGTGCTGAACCGGCTGCCGCCGCGGCCGTTCACGTATCCGACGCACCGCGAGCTCTTCCCGCGCTACACCGGCCCGGTGTTCGACGCGCTGTCGCCGGCGGCCACGGCGGCGAACATGACCTTCGAGTTTCTCTTCCATCCGCAGCGCGCTGCGCGGCTGGTGGAGCAGCACGCGCTCGATCCGTCACTCCCGGGGCTGAGCGAAGTGCTCGACCGCACCGCCGCCGCCGTGTTCGCCGACGCGGGCGCCGACGGGTACCGGCGCGAGCTGGCGCGCACCGTCCAGCGCTCGCTGGTGGAGCGGCTGATGGACCTGGCCGCCGACGCGCCGATGCCGCAGGTGCGCGCCGAGGCCGCGGAGCGCCTGCGTGGCCTGCGCGCCTCCCTCCCCGCGCGCGTCACGGCCGACCGCGCCGAGCAGGCGCACCACCGGCTGCTGGCGGACGACATCGGCCGCTTCCTGGACCGCCGCTGGGAGCCGCGCGAGCGCCGCGAGCCGCTGGCCCCGCCCCCCGGCTCGCCGATCGGCGACAGCGGCCGCGGCTGAATACCAGATCCTCAAGATCTGGTGGCTGCACCAGCATCGCTGAGGGTCACACGGAGGAACGGAGTACAACGGAGGAAACGGAGAACTGCGATGAAGTTCTCCGTTTCCTC
>DASWMA010000378.1:0-4031 GCA_036399995.1 Longimicrobium sp.
GCGCGCGCATGGCCGCCACCCGCTCGCGCATCCGGGTGATCCCGTGGCGCGCGTAGGGTCCGTCGGCCGGGAGCAGCCCGCGCGACTCGGCGCTGAGCAAAAAGAGGACTCGGGAGACCAGGAGGCGGGTGCCGGCGAAGACCTCGGCCAGCGAGGCGAGCGTTTCGGGGGGGAGGCCGCGGCGGCGGCGGCCGTCCACGAACCCGGCGGCCAGCCGCTCGAACACGTCGGCCGCCACGGCGTGGCGCAGCTCGCGCTCCACCGCGCCGGGGGTGGCCGGCGCGCGGGCGGGCAGGGGCGGCGCTACGGCGGTCACGCGCGCCCTCCGCATCTCCGCGCGGGTGCGTGCGCGGGCAGCGGGCGTCGCATGGCGGCGAAGCGATCCATCCGTGTATGCCGGGTGTGGCTGGGGCGGGAGATGGGGACCATTGCGTCGCCCGGAATGTCAGCGCGCGCGGGGCGGAAGTCAACGGCCACGGGAGTCACCCGTTTCCGTACGCGGCAACGCCGTGGAACGGATGCATCGCGTGGCTAGACGGTGGCCCGGCGCCCGGCGGCGCCCTATCATCGTTCCGACCGGCAGTTCGTCTCTCCACCCGCACGACGGGACTTGCGCCATGGCCACCGCAGAAACCGCCCTCCCCGTGCTTCCGGCGCTGCTGCAGGGATACCTCGACCAGCTCGCCTTCATCCGCCGCGAGACCGCCGAGCTGACCGGCGGGATCACCGATGCGCAGTTCAGCTGGCGGCCCGCGCCCGAGCGGTGGTCGGCGGCCCAGGTGGTGAATCACCTGAACCTGGCGGACAGCGACTATACCGACCGCATCGCCCAGGTGCTGGCGGACGGACGCGCGCGCGGCCTGAAGGACCGCGGCGACTACAAGCCCAGCCTGCTGGGGGGGATGATGGTGCGCTCGATGGAGCCGCCGCCGCGCCGCCGCTTCAAGGCACCGAAGCTCTGGCGTCCGGCGGATTCCGGGCCGACGCTCGACCGCGCGAGCGAGCTGGCGCGCCTGGACGGGCTGCACGACAGGATCGAGGCGCTGATCCGCGAGGCGGCCGGGCTCGACCTGCGGCGCATCCGCCTGGCGTCGCCGGTGAGCGGGCTGATCCGGATGAACCTGGGCGACGCGTTCGCCCTGATCCTCACGCACGAGCGTCGCCACCTCTACCAGCTGCGCAAGGTGACGGAGGAGGCCGGATATCCGAAGGGGTGAGTCGATCACTGCGGAGAAAACGCTCGCGTGCGTCCCATCCGGATCGGACGGTGTAGCGAAATGGCACGTCCAGGTTTCGATTTCTTAAGCGTTTGTCCCTGCCCTGGCGTGTTTCTGGCGAAACGCTCCGAAGCCATTGACCGCGAGCGACAGGGGCCCCAACGTTGATCAGCACGCTGCGATTCGCGGCCCAGCAAACCGAGGATGTGATGAGCTACAGGCGCACACCGCCGCTCTCCCGCGAAGGAACGCGGGAAGTGCTCGAGGAAATGGCGAACCCTCCCGAGGACACTCCCGAGCGTCGTGAAACGTTCAAGCGCATGCGCTACATGAGGGAAATGCGCAAGCGCCAGGGAGACACCGAGCCGATCGGTTTGAAGCGGTAATCGCAGCGTCCGCAGGTGAATGTCGGGCGGGTCAATCAGTGGCCCGTCCGATTTTTATTTTCGTGCTTTCGTCGCGCCGATCATGGATTGGGATGACGCTCAGCCTCGCGTGCAGGTGGTGGCCCGGCGAATGGATGGCCCGCCGGCACCCGGCTTCGACTGTGGTCGAAAAGAACAGACGGCGTTTCTCTACGAGCGAGCGTACGGTGACCAGCAAGCCGGGGTGTCGGTGACGTACCTGTACTATGTGAAGGGTATCCTCGCGGCCTATGCCACGATCTGCATGGATGCTCTGCCACTTGGGCCGGACGAGCGGGACCGCACGGTAAGGTACCAGGAGGTAGGTTCGCTCAAGCTGGCCCAGCTCGGCGTAACGCGATCATTCCAGAGAATGGGTGTAGGAAAGCTCGTCGTGGCAGATGTGCTCGACCGCGCCAAAGATGAGGCGTGGCGCGTCGGCTGCAGGTACGTGACGCTCGACGCTCATCCCGACCTGGTCGGATGGTACGAAGCCCAGGGCTTCAAGCGGAACAGGCTCCGGCAGCAAAGACGGGTGCAAGACGCCGTTGCGCACGGCCGCGACCCCGCTACGATCGCGGTGAGCATGCGCTTCGACCTCCGGGAACGATAACAGACGAACCGGGGACGGCGCTGGCCGTCCCCGGTTTCCTTTTCATCCTGCATCGTTCGAAGGTCAGAGCGGGAAGCCCGCGTCCGCGTGGACCTCGGTGATGTACGCCTCTGCCTCGACCTCCACCAGCAGGTCGGGGTCGATCAGGGCGCTCACCTGCACCATGGTGGCGGCGGGGCGCACGGCGGCGAAGAACTCGGCGTGCGCGCGGCCCACGTCTTCCCACTGCCCGATGTCGGTCACGTACATGCGGGTGCGCACCACGTCCTGCATCCGCGCGCCGGCCTTCAGCAGCGCCGCCTCCACCACGCGCAGCGCCTCCACCGTCTGCATGTAGGCGTCGCCCTTCCACACCACCTGTCCATCCACGGTGGCCGTGCAGCCGGAGACGTGCACGTGCGGGCCCACCCGCACCGCGCGCGAGTAGCCCACGCGCGCCTCCCACGGCCCGCCGCTGGAGATGTTCCGCCGCCTGTCGGTCGTGGGCATCCTGGTGATCCGGTTCGAGGTGGTCAGAGGGCGCCGTCCATGTACAGCTCCAGCCGCCACCCGGTGGGCTGGCGCAGCGCCCGGGCCAGGTCGACGCGGAAGAGGCCGTCGAGCACGCTGAGCCCCGCGCCCACCGACCAGAGCGGATGCTGCAACGTAAACCCGTCGCGCGCGCCAGCCCAGCCCACGTCGGAGAAGAGCGCGATGCGCGAGGCGCCCGAGCCCGTGCCCACCTCGCCGCGGCCGCGCCAGAACGCGGTGCCCGCGGCGGTGCTGCCGTCGTAGCCGCGCAGCGTGCCGGGGCCGCCCAGCCGCCACAGCCCCTGCACCGGCACCTCGCCGAAGCTGGTGCCCGCCGCGGCCTCGACCGCCGCGGTCAGGCCGCCCAGCGGCAGCGCGCCGCGCAGCGCCAGCGAGGGCCGGGCGAAGCGGTAGTGGCCCACCTGCCCCTCCACGCCCAGCTCCGCCCCCCACTCCATCCCCAGGAACGCCGCCCCCACGACGGGCCGCAGCGTGACCGCCGCGCCGAGCTGGTCGGCCCGGTCGGCGACCATGTTGGGGCGGAAGTCGAAGCCCGAGAACACGCCGCGCAGCGTCACGTCGGTCTCGGTATCCACACGGCCCTGGTGCTCGCCGAACAGGCGCCACTCCATCCACGCCCGCTCGGTGCGGGGCGGCGCGCCGCGCAGCTCCACGCCGGTGGCGCGGAAGTAGTCGCCGTTGTCGCGCCCCCACAGCAGCGCGCCCAGCGAGTTGCCCAGCCCCAGCGGCCGCTCGGCCGGGTTGGCGGCGGCGAGCCGGCGGTACGCGGCCAGCCGCAGCCGCCGCGCCGCGCTCTCGCGCGTCAGCCCGATCTCCACGTCGGGCTCGCCCGTGGCGGTGGCGATGCGCAGCGTGCCGTCCGCCGCGAAGGGGCCGAAGTCCACCGTCTGGCGCGCGCCGACCGAAAGCGCCTCCACGCGGTTGTAGCGCAGCAGCAGCGGCGCGCGGCGGATCGACGGCCGGCCGAAGAGCCACGGGTCGGCCGCCACGCGCCGGAGCTCGCCCGCCAACTCTGCCGACTCCTTCCCCGAGAGGAGGGGCGCGCCGGTGGTGATCGGCTCCGGCAGGTCGGGGCTGCTGGCCAGCGCGGTGCTGTCGGCGGGGAGCGTCACCTCGATCTGGTCGCACAGCACGCCGCCGCACCGGCGATCTTCGTCCTCGTCCGCGGCCGTGTCGGCGGGTGTTTCGGCAGATGCCGGCCGCGGTGCCTGGGCCACGGCGGCGCCGGGCGCGGCGGCGGGGTCGCCCTCCACCTGGTACTGCGAG
>DASWMA010000379.1:0-1571 GCA_036399995.1 Longimicrobium sp.
AGGCGCCGTTGCGGGACATCAGCTCGGCGTAGGTCCCGTGCTCCACGATGGTTCCGTTCTCCAGGACGTAGATGCAGTCGGCGTGGAGGATGGTGCTCAGACGGTGGGCGATCACCAGGCGGGTGGCCTGGAGGCGCGCCAGGCTCTCGCCCACGATCTGCTGCGTGCGGTTGTCCAGCGCGCTGGTGGCCTCGTCCAGGAAGAGGATGCGGGGGCGGTGCACCACGGCGCGGGCGATCATCAGCCGCTGCCGCTGGCCGCCGGAGAGGGTCCCGCCGCCGTCGCTCACGATGGTGTGCATCCCCATCGGCATCTGCCGGATGTCCTCGTCCAGCCCGGCCATCCGTGCGGCCTCCCAGGCGTCGTCGAGGGTGGCGGCGGAGGCGCCCGCGATGTTGGTGAAGAGGTCGCCGTGCATCACCTTCCCCGCCTGGAGGACGACGCCGATCTGCCGCCGCACCGCCTGCACGTCGAGCCCCGAGAGGTCCTGCTCGTCGTAGTAGACGGCGCCCGACTCGGGGGCCTCGAAGCCGAGGAGGACACGCAGCAGGGTGGACTTCCCGGAGCCGGAGGGCCCCACGAAGGCCACGAACTGCCCCGGCCGGACGCGCAGCGAGAGGTCGCGGAGCACCAGGGGGCCGTCCTCGCCGTAGCGGAAGCGGAGGTGCTGGACCTCGATGTCGCCGGCCAGGTCGCCGGGGTCGAGGCGGGCGGCGCCCACCTCGGGCTCGGCGTCGAGGATCGGGTGGACCTGCTCGTAGAGCGGCGCGGCGGCGAGCGCGTCCACCACGGCGGTGCTGGCCGCCAGCCCCGCCGAGAGGGAGAGGGTGAAGGCGGCGACGAAGGCCAGGAAGTCGCCCATGGGGAGGTCGCCCCCGGCGCGGAGGCGGGGGGCGGCGGCGGCGAAGAGCGCCAGGGTGCAGAGGACGGGGAGGGCAGCGTTGAAGGCGGACAGCCGGATGCCGAGGGTGCGGGCGCGGTACTGCCGCTCGCGCTGCTCGCTGAAGAGGCGCGCCCAGATCCCGAACGCCTGCACCTCGGCCACGGCCGCCTTCAGCTTCCCGATCCCGGACAACAGCTGGAGCACCACGCCGGAGGCGCGGGAGCGGAGCCCGATCACCTGGCGCTGGAGGCGGAGCTGCGCCCACCCGGCGGCCAGGGAGGCGGCGACGGAGCCCCCCACCAGGAGGGCGGCGAGGGCGGCGAGGCGCGCGTCGTAGTGGAAGAGGAGGACGAAGTTGAGCAGCGAGAAGACGCCGCCCAGGAGGGTGTCGGCCACGCGGCCGGTGAAGAGGCGGCGGATCTCCTCCACGGCCATGGCGCGCACCGCCAGGTCGCCGGCGGCGTACCCCCGGAAGAAGGGGAGGGGGAGCGAGAGGAGGCGGTCCCAGACGGCGCTCTGCATGGCGGCGCCGGAGCGGGCCTCGACGCGAACCAGCGCCACCCCGCGCACCACCTGGAACCCGGCCGCGGCCACGGCGGCGGCCAGGAGCACCAGGGTGAGCTGGAGGAGCTGCCCGCGCTCGGCGCCGGGGAGGACCTCGCCGAAGAGGAGCCCCACGGCGTAGGGG
>DASWMA010000380.1:0-4735 GCA_036399995.1 Longimicrobium sp.
ATTCGATCCTCAGCGCGAGCGCCGCCTGCAGTCACTCGTCGACGGGATCGGAGCGAACCAGCGGGCGAGAGACAGGCTGCAACCAGATCGACGAAGAACCAGATTCTGCTGAAAAGCGTCACACGGAGAAGCGGAGAAGAACGGAGGAACGGAGAACATCTCGCGGTACCTCCGTTCCTCCGCTCTCCTCCGTTTCCTCCGTGTGACCCCAAGGAAGGGTGATCCAGCACAGTACGTTGCACGGAGGCTGCTGACGTTGCGTGTGGAGAACGGCACCGCCGCACTCACGCACCCATGCCGGATTGCAGAGGTTCGTTCGGAATCGAGGCAGAAGTCTCACGCAGAGGCAGGGGAGTTAGCAGAACCTGCTTTGTTTTCTCTGATGACTCTGCTGACTCTGTGTGATTCATCCTCTTCCCCTCTTCCAGAACGATGCTCGGTGACCGGGTATCACGCACTCGCGCACCTGCTGACCCGATCCAGCCCTCCCCGCGGGACCCCGAAACGCCCCACCCGTTCCCGCCCGGATTCCGCCGCCGTCCATGTTATCCATAGTTGTCCACTTTCGGGCCCCGGTCTTTTCCGGCTGCCGACGAACCGAAAGCGTACAACCCACCCCCGATCCGACATAGATCCATTCTCCACAGGCCGATGTAGACGCGCGGCGGCTTGTCTACTCTGTGCACTGAGTGAAGTTTACTTCGTCCAATTGCCGGGGCAAACCACAGGGGTTATCGTGTGTTTTTGGCCGTGCCATGAACCTCGATCCCCTGCCTCCCGGAGAGCCCCGGAATGAGCGAATCCCCGCCCGAAAAACGATCCCGCCGCCCCTCGCGCCGGTGGGTGGTTCCCCCCGGCCTGCTGTCGAGCGACGAACCCTTTCCCGGCTACCGCGTGCTCGACGAGCTGCGCACCGGCCTGGGCGTTACGCTCTGGCAGTTCCTGCGTGACGCCGACCTGTGGTCGACCACCGAGCCCGACGCGCGCAAGCGGCTGTTCGCGCACCGGGCCGGGCGCCGCCGGCGCGACCGGCTGGCGGGGCTGGACGAGGGAGGCCCCCCGCGGGGGCCGCTGGAATCGCTGTGCCGCGCGCTGGACGCCCGCTCGCGGCACTCGGGCGCACATGTGATGCGCGCCTGCCAGGCGCTGTCGCGCTGGGCGGGCGAGCAGGGGATGCCGCGCACCGCGCTGGCGTTCGCGCAGAGCGGCGCGCTGGCCACCCCCGACCGCGCCGCGCCGGCGTACCTGGTGGGGCTGCTGTCGCGCCGCAACGCCGAGTACCGCCGCGCCGAGACGTGGTTCAGGCGCACGCTGGCCCTGGCCCGCCGCACCGACGACTGGCGCTTCTACGGGCTGGCGTGCATCGGGCTGGGGAACCTGAACCGGCAGCGCGGCGACTATCCCACCGCGCGGCTCTGGTTTATCCGCGCGCTGCGCACCTCGCGGCGGAAGGGGCTGTGGGACGTTCGCCCCATGGCCATGCACGACCTGTTCTGCGTGGCCGCCAACGGGGGACAGTCGGAAGAGGCCGACGCGTGGGCGCAGCGTGCGTTCCGGGCGTACGGCCCCCAGCACCCGCGGGTGGTGGCGCTGGCCCACGACATCGCCCGCTACTGGCTGCACGCGGAGCGCTATGCCGACGCGCTGCGGGTGTTCAGGGCCGTTCTCCCGCACGTGGAGCGGGTGCCGGAGCAGCGCGTGGTGGCCGCGAACACAGCGCGCGCCGCGGCGGGAATGGGCGACCGCCTCGCCTTCGCGGGGCTGTGGCACGACACCTGGCGGCTGGTGGACGAGCACGAGGACACGGAAGAGGTGGCCTACGCGCTGGTCACGCTCGCCGAGAGCGCGGCGATGCTGGGCGACCCCGACCGTGCGCAGCTGGCCGCGATGCATGCGCTGAAGGTGGCCAACCAGCGCAACGAGGCCGAGCACCGCCTGGCGGCCGAGCGGGTGATCGAGTCGCTGCGCACCGTGCGGGTGGGGGTGGTAAAGCCGCAGCCCCGTGCCGAGGAGATCCCCGATACGGAGCTGGATTTCGCGCGCGACCTGGTCGCGGCGCTCAATGCCGACCTTGCGGCCGACCTGGCGGACTAGCCGCCGCTCAGGGTCAGCCGCCGGAACCGAGCCAGCCGCCGTCCTTGCCCACGCTGTCGGCCTGCGTGGTGGTGTGGGTGGTGGTAGACGCGGGAGGCGCGCCGTCGTTCGCTCGCGGTGCCGCGGTCCGCTCCGGGGCGACGATGCCATCGGCGCGGGAGCAGCCGGCGGCGGCGAGCAGCGCCAGGGCGGCCAGGAGGTAGCAGGGCTTTCGCATGGGGGCTCCTTCGGGTTGAAGATGGATGGTGCGGGGTGAGAAATCCCGCGTGCTTCAACGTAAGGAGCCCTGTTCACTTCGTACACTCCCCGGCACCGCCGCGCACGCACCATTCTCGCCAACCTCACCCCCGCGGCCGTCGTGAAACGCGCGGCCGGCGGGGGGATGATGATCCTCCTTCGCTCCCATGTGGACAGCGTGCGAACGCGGCCGGTCACGGTGGCGGATTTCGCGAGCCGCTGCGCGACGGGCCTTCGTCCGCTGGATGGAACCGATCCGCACGCGCGTCGCCCGGCGGAGGCAGCCCTTTCGGCGCGCGGGGGCAGCGCCGATCTTGCGCCGCCCGTGGCAGGCCAACCGAGTGGAAGAGGATGCGAGATGGCGGAGAGGATGATCCGGCCGGTGGAGATCTACCTGAAGTCCGAGCCGCCGGACCCGGAGGTGGCCCGGCCGGTGCGCGTGAGCCAGGTGACCTTCGCCGACCTGGCGGAGCCGCAGAGCCAGAACGTGGCGGGGACGCTGTTCGGCGGGGTGCTGCTGGGCTTCATCGACCGGGCGGCGGCGTTCTGCGCCATGAAGCACGCGGGGCGGCCGGTGGTGACCAAGAGCATGGACAGCGTGGAGTTCAACGAGCCGATCTACATCGGCGAGCTGGTGGTGGCCAAGGCGAGCGTGAACTTCGCCGGCACCACCAGCATGGAGATCGGGGTGAAGGTGTTCGCCCAGAACCCGGTGACCGGCGAGGAGCGCCACACCAACACCTGCTACGCCACCTTCGTGGCGCTCGACGACAGGGGCCGCCCCGCGCGCGTCCCTCCCGTATCCCCCGAGACCGACGACGAGAAGCGCCGCTACGAGGCCGGCCGCCGGCGTCGCGAAGAACGGCTGGCGCGGCGGCGCGCGAAGGCCGGCTGAGGCGCGTCGGCAGATTTCGCCAACAGCGGATCACACGGAGGAAACGGAGGGAACGGGGAACTGCGACGAAGTTCTCCGTTCCCTCCGTTCCCTCCGTTCCCTCCGTGTGACCCCTGCCGTAGAACCCTGCGTCCGCCCGGAGCACGGCTACACGAGCAGGGCGACCGCGATCGCGAACAGCGCCAGGATCAGCGCGCCGGCCGAGACCAGCAGGACGGTGTTCAGCCGCCGCTCGAGCGCCGCCTGCTGCTCGACGAGCATGGCGCGGGCGCCGTCGTGCTGCTGCGTGAGCGTCGCCACCACCTCGTCGAGGCGGACGATGGTGTCGTCGCGCCACGCTTCCAGCCGGCGGAGGGCGTCGGGGACGGGGACCAGCGCGTCTTCCACCTCCACCACCCGCGCCGCCAGCTCCGACACCTCGTCGCGCACCTCGTCGGTGCCGCCCGGCGGGGCCGACCAGGGCATCGGCAGCCCGGCGCCGAAGATCGACTGGTCCATCACCCGCTTCCCCGACACCACCGCGTCCATCGCCTCTTCGAAGTGGCGCTGCGCGATGCGCTTCTCCGCGTCGTCGCCGGGCTCGGAGACGGCGGCCTGGGCGGCCTTGAGCACGGCGTTCTTGATGTCGCCGCCGCTGCCGGGGTAGCGCTCGGCCAGCGCGCGGAAGTCCACGTCGTCGGCCAGCGGCGTCTTCCGCGCGTGCAGCTGCGAGCGCCAGATCTTCTCGCGCTCGTCCGGCCCGGGCATCTCGAACAGGATGTGCGTGCGGATGCGCCGCTCGAACGCGGGGTCGAAGTTGGCCGCCAGGTTGGTGGCGAAGATCACCACCCCGTGGTACTCCTCCACCTCGCGCAGGAGGACGTTGACCACGGCGTTGGCCTCGCGCTGGTACCCCTGGTCCATCTGCGTGAAGCGGCGCGAGGCGATGGCGTCGGCCTCGTCGAAGAAGAGGACCGCGTCCTGCTCGGCCGCGCTCTTGAACACGGCCGAGACGTTCTTGGCCGTGACCCCCGCCCACTGGCTCTCGAGCTCGGAGTAGCGCACCTGCAGCAGCGGCTTGCCCAGCGCGTGGGCGATGGCCTCGGCGCAGATCGTCTTTCCCGTGCCCGGCGGCCCGGCGAAGTTGAAGGCCATCCCCAGCCCGGTGTCGTGCCGCTCGCCCAGCCCCCATTCGCCGAAGAGCAGGTCGTGCTTGCGGATCTGCACCAGCGCCTGGTCGAGCTGGCGCCGGGTGCTGGGGGGAAGGATCACGTCCGCGAAGGTCCGGCGCGGCTGGGACGACTGGACCATCCCCCCGCGCTCGGGCTCGGGGCCGAAGAAGAGCTCGCGCCAGCTGCTGGCCATGTAGGGTGCGAAGGTGCGGGGTGCGAAGGTGCGGGGTGCGAAGGTGCGGAACGGCGAACGGGTGCGTGAGGGTGGGGCGGCGCCGACGCGGCCGCGGCGGGCCCCCACCCCCGGCTCGCCGAGGCTCGCCACCCCCTCCCCCCAAAACAGCCGGGGGGAGGGGGT
>DASWMA010000381.1:0-3684 GCA_036399995.1 Longimicrobium sp.
CTGGCGCGTGCGCAGCTTGTTCTTCTCGATCAGCCGCGTGGCGATGGGCGCGCCGATCACCCCGCCCATCACGATCCCCACCATCGCCGAGGCCACGGCCACGGTGGCCGCGCCGGGTACGCCGTTCGCCTCGAAGAGCGGCGCGAAGGCCAGCCCCGTGGCGGGCCCGCCGGTGAGCGTAACCGAGCCGGTGAGCACCCCAAACAGCGGGTGCAGCCCGAACAGCATGGCCATCCCCGCGCCCAGTACGTTCTGCGCGACCGCGAACAGCGTGGCCACGGCGAAGAAGATGAGCACCTGTGGCCCGCCCACCCTCAGCAGCCGCAGGGACGCCGCGAAGCCGATGCTGGTGAAGAACGCCACCATCATCGGGCTCTGCAGCGTGGTGTCGAAGGTGATGGGCGAGTACTCGGGCGTGCGCACCGCGGCCAGGATGCCGGCCACGATCAGCCCGCCGATCACCGGCGCGGGGATGTTGTAGCGCGCCAGCGGGGGGATCAGCCGGCGGATGCCGTACCCCAGGAAAAGGACCACGCCCGCGAACGCCACCGTCTGGATCAGGTCGAGCTTCATGTGGGGGACCCTGGCCGGCCTGCGGTGAGAAGGGAGTGCCGTGGGCACAGTCTAACGTGCAAGGCCCCAAGCTCGAAACGTGGCGGGTGCGGGCTGCCGGTGCGGCAGCCCCTTCATCTTCGTCTCAAGATGTTGTGTCATAACGATTTGTGTCCATGAAGCAAATCTCGCACGAACGAAGCCGTCCGAAAGGACATGGCTCACGCAGAGCAGCAGAGAAGCAGAGAACAACCGGTCTCCTCTGCTTCTCTGCTGCTCTGCGTGAGATTCTCCGGTGCCTGGGCCCGGAACGATGTCCGGTGAGGATCCCGCCTCCCGCCCGGCCAGGATCGGCTCGCGGTTCTCCAGGATGAAGTCGGACAGCCGCATCACGCCTCCGGCCTGCCGTCGTCGCCGTCGCCGCGGGGAAGGCGCACGCGGAAGGTGCTCCCCCGGCCCTCTTCGCTCTCCACCTCCACCTCGCCCCCCAGCAGCCGGCTGAACTCGCGGGCCGCCGCCAGCCCGATCCCAACCCCCCCGAAGGAGCGGGTGGACGCGCTGTCCACCTGCCAGAACCGGTCGAAGATCCGCGCCTGGTGCTCGGGCGCAATCCCGATGCCGCTGTCGGCCACCTCGAACACCACCTCCCCGTCCTCGGCGCGCACGCGCAGGCGGACCTCGCCGCGCTCGGTGTACTTCACCGCGTTCCCGCACAGGTTGAGGAGGATCTGGCGGGCCTTCACGGGGTCGGTCTCCATCCAGGCCGCGTCGCCGGGAAGCTCCAGGGCGAACGCCAGCCCCTTCGCCGCCGCGAGCGGCTCAATCAGCATGCGGGCCTCGCGCGCCAGGTTGCGGGCATCGACCCGCTCGGACCCGAGCTGCTCGCGCCCCTGGTCGAGCCTGGCGAAGGTGAGGATCGCGTCGATCATCGAGGCCAGGTGCCACCCGGTCACCCGGATCCGCTCCACCTTCTGCGCCTGCGCCGCGGTGAGGGGCCCGTCGTAGTGGAGGATGTCGGCGTAGCCCAGGATCGCGTTGAGCGGGGTGCGGAACTCGTGCGAGAGGGTGGACAGGAAGGTGGCCTTGGCCAGGTTCGCCGCCTCGGCCACCCGCTTCGCCTCGCGCAGCTCCTCTTCCATCCGCTTGCGTGCGGTGATGTCGAAGAAGGTGAGCACGGCGCCGTCGACCCCCTCGTCGGGAGAGCGGTACGCGCTGATGCGGGCGATGTACCAGTCGCCGGCCTCGCTCCGCACCTCGCGCTCGCTTCGCTCCAGCGAGGCCAGCACCCCCTGGACGTCGCCGGCCAGCGCCGGGTAGTCGAGCCGGTGGGTGATGTGGGCCAGGGGGCGGCCGCGGTCGGCGGGGACGAAGTTGAAGAGCGCCGTCACCGCGGGGGTGAAGCGCCGCACGCGCATGGCGCGGTCCAGGAAGATGGTGCCGATCTCGGTGGACTCCACCAGGTTCTGGAGGTCGGCGTTGGTGCGCTTCAGCTCCTCGATCGTGCTCTGGTGCTCCTGGTTGATGGTGATGAGCTCCTCGTTGATCGACTGGATCTCTTCGCGGCTGGTCTCCAGCTCTTCGCCCGCGGCTTTCTGCTCCTCGTTGATCGACCGGAGCTCCTGGTTGGCTGCCTGCAGCTCCACCACGGTGTGGTCGCGCGCCGCGCTGGCGTGCTCCACCTGCTCGTGCAGCCGGCGCAGCTCCTCGCGGTGGGCCGCGCCCTTCCGTCCGCCGGACCCGTCTGCCGCCCGCCCCTCCCCCGGCTCCTCCGCACCGGGCCCGGCCTGCGCCTCGTCGAAGACGACCAGGGCGTGCCCGGCCCCGTCGCCGTCTCCGTCCGGCGGGTACACGCGGATCGTCACCGGCGGGCCGCCGTCGCCGTCGGCCGCCACCCGCCGGGTGGTGGCGAGCCCCTTGGTGAAGGCCTGGTGGAGCGCGGCGCGCAGCTCCATCCGCAGCTCGCCGCGCGACAGCTCCACCAGGTTGCGGCTGGGCTCGCCCTCGCCCAGGCGCAGGTAGCGGCCGGCGCCGCCGGAGAGGTGCACCACCTCCAGCCGCTCGTCCACCACCAGGCTGGGCGGTGCGTACGCCTCGAGCATGCGCAGGTGCAGCGCCCCGTACGAGAAGCCCTGCTTCCGGCCATCCCCGGCGCCGTCCGCACCGCCGGGCGGGGGCGCGCCGGGGCGGGGACGCAGGTCGGCGGCGGAGTGCCGCGGGGGTGCGCGGTGCGCGTCGTCGTCGCGGCGGTACAGCCGCTGCGCCCCGTCGGCGGGCACGAACAGCGCGCTGTCGCCGGCCGACTCGGCGGCGCCCAGGAAGAGGAGGCCGCCCGGGCGCAGCGCGTAGTGGAAGGTCTCCACCACCCGCTGCTGGGCATCGGGCTGCAGGTAGATGAGGAGGTTGCGGCAGCTGATCAGGTCGAGCCGCGAGAAGGGCGCGTCGTGCAGCACGTTGTGCACGGCGAAGAGCACGCTCTCGCGCAGCGGCTTCCCCACCCGCCACCCGCCCGCCTCCTGGGTGAAGAAGCGGCGCAGCCGCTCGGGGGGCACGTTGGCCACCGACGAGAGCGGGTACAGGGCCTCACGACCCCAGGCGTACCCCTTCTCGTCGATGTCGGTGGCGAACATCTGGACCTGCGGCGGGTGCCGCAGGGTGGAGGCGTGCTCGGCGAGGAGGATGGCGATGGAGTAGGCTTCTTCGCCCGTGGCGCACCCCGCCACCCACACGCGCACCGCGTCGCCCTCGCCCTTCCCCTCGAACAGCCCCGGGATGGCCCGGGCCAGCGCCGCGAACGCGTCGCCGTCGCGGAAGAAGCCGCTCACCGAGATCAGCAGGTCGCGCACGAGCGCGCGCGACTCGGGCTCGCTGGCGCGCAGCAGCGGGAGGTACTCGTCCAGCGTGCCCACGCCGTTGAACATGAGGCGACGCTCCAGCCGGCGCAGCACGGTGGAGCGCTTGTACTGGGAGAAGTCGTGCCCGGTGGCCCCGCGCAGGGCGGTGAAGACGTGCGCCAGCAGCGCCTCGGTGTCGGGGGGCGGCGGGTCGGCCTGCAGGGGGCGGGGGGTGCCGCGCAGGCGCAGCAGCTCGGCGGGAATGCGCGCCGACGGCCGCACCAGGTGCACCAGGCCGGTG
>DASWMA010000382.1:0-2050 GCA_036399995.1 Longimicrobium sp.
CCGGTCCTTGTATGGCCGGTGGCTATGGCGCGGGGGATCCACCCGATCCCATCCCGAACTCGGAAGTGAAAACCCGCTGCGCGGATGGTACTGCCGGGGCCACCCGGTGGGAGAGTACGGCGCCGCCGGCCTTATCTTCAACGCCCGTCTCGATCGCATGATCGAGGCGGGCGTTTGGCGTGTGTGGAACTCACGTCGCTACGGTGTCTGACCGAGACTCCGCGGCTCGCGGCGGGGCCCCCGCCCCCGGCTCGCCGAGGCTCGCCACCCCCTCCCCCCAAAACTGCCGGGGGGAGGGGGTTTTTGGCGTGGGGCGGCTCGGGACGCGGGGTCTCGGGGTGGCCGCGGGTAGCCGGGCGGTTGAAACCGCGGCAACGACTACACGAAGTCCGCCTGCGCGGACTACTGGCTTCGGTGCAGGGCGAGGCTTGGGTGCACGGAGGCTGGCATCGGTGCTTGTCGCAGCGGGGCGATCGCGGCGTGCAGTCCGCGAAGGCGGACTTCCCGGGGTTTCAGCCGCCGGTTTCAACCGGCGGTCGCGATGGTGGAGGATCGGCGGAAGTACAGAAGGGGTCCGCCTCGCGGCGGACCCCTTCGTGTTTCCCGGTCGAGGTGTTGCTACCAGTCGCGGGCGGTGGTGGTGCCGCGGGGCTGGTCGGGGCTGCGGCCCACGTCGTCCGCGCGGGCGGTGCCCTGCTGGCCCGACGAGCCCTCCAAGGTGTCGCGCGTGACGCTGATGTCGGTGGGGCGGTCGTAGCCCACGCCGCCCTCGCGGCCGCTGACGCGCATCTGGGTGTCGTTCGCGCTGGTGTTGGTGGCGCCAAGCTGCTCCGATTCGCGGCCGGTCAGCGAGTCGCGGTCCATTCCGCCGCCGTCCTGCATGGCGTCGCGATCGGCCTCGCCGCCCTGCATCCCCTCGCGTTCCACGGAGCCGCCCTGGAGCGACTCGCGCTCCATCCCGCCCGTCCCCTCGCCGTCGCTGGCGGACTGGCCTTCCATCGGCGTCTCGTCCAGCTGGCGCTCCACCATCCCAGGGTTGCTGTCGTCGTTGCGGTCCATGCGAAAACCTCCTCGGGTTTGCGTGCCCCCCACCTGTGCGGCGGGTGCGTGCCCATATCGCAAATCGCATTCCTGCAATGGTTTAGAAAGTGGGGTCGAGTCGGAGGCTCAACGCACGAACCAGCGGACGGCGAGGTCGGCGGCGCGGCGGGCGATGCCGCCGGAGAAGCGGGCGCGCAGGTACGCGTCGGCGGTGCGCTTGAGGGACTCGGGGTAGGTGGGGTAGATGTGGATCATCCCCGACAGGTCGGAGAGCTTGAGGCGATGGCGAACCGCAAGCACCGCCTCGTGGATCGTTTCGCCGGCGCGGGGGCCCACCACGTGCGCGCCCACGATGCGGCCTTTGGGGTCGAGCACGATCTTGGTGAGCCCCTCGGGCTCACCGTCGCAGAGGGCGCGGTCGAGCGAGGCGTGGTCGTAGCGGAATACGCCGGCGCCATCGCCCCACTCGACGCGCGCCTCGGCCTCGGTCAGGCCCACGCGGGCGACCTCGGGCTCGGTGTAGGTGCACCACGGCACCACACGGTAGTCCACCTTGCGGCGGACGGGGAAGAGCGCGTTCGGGACGGCGATGCGCGCCTGGTAGTCGGCCACGTGGGTGAAGCGGTAGGGGCCGGCCACGTCTCCCGCCGCCCAGGCGTTGGAGGCGGAGGTGCGCAGCGAGGCATCGACCACCACGCCGTCTTCCGACACCTCCACGCCGAGCGTGTCGAGCCCCATCTCCTCCACGTTGGGGCGGCGGCCGGTGGCCACCAGGATCTCGGCGGCGCGGATCTCGGTCTCTCCCGTCGCCGTGGAGACGGTGGCGACCTTCGCGCCGTCTTCCGTGCGCACGCGCGTCACCTTCGACCCGAGCCGCACCACGATCCCCTCGCGCTCGAGCTGGCGGTGCAGGACGGCGGCGATCTCGGGATCTTCGCGCTGCAGCACCTGCCCGGCCGCGCCGACCACGGTGACGTGCGAGCCGAGGCGCGCGAACGCCTGCGCGAGC
>DASWMA010000383.1:0-4435 GCA_036399995.1 Longimicrobium sp.
CAACGCCTCGGCCACGATGGTGGAGGCGCCCACGGGGAGGTGCGGGCCGTGCTGGTCGCAGTTCCCCGCCGGCACGATCAGCCGCCGGTCGGTGGCCAGGTGCGCGGCCACCTCCGTCCAGGGCAGGTCGGCCACGGCGTAGCTCCGCGGATGGTGCATGCCTGAGGTCATCGATCAACCCGCTGTGGCCGCGCCCCGCGCCGCCCGCCGCCCCCGCCGCCTCGCCACGAGCGCGCTCGCGTGGCTGGGCGGGTGGGCGGCGGTGCTGGCGCTGGCCGCGTGGATGCTCCGGCTGTCGCCGGGGTGGCTGGTGGCGGCGGGCGTGGGCACCCTGCTCTGGGCGCTGTGGGCCCCGGGGCGCACCGGGCGGGTGGCCGCGGGCGCCGCGCTGGCCGCCGCCGTCAGTATAGGCGGCGCGGTGCAGTTTCGCCTCCACCGCATCGCCGTCCACTGGGACCAGGTCCGCTTCGCCGCCGAAGAGCGCGCCAGCGCCGAGCTGCGCGACGGGCTCGACGGCGTGTTCGACCAGGGCGGAGACGCGGTGGACGGCGCCGCCGCCGTGGCCGCGCGCGCCCCCCGCGCCACCGTGGGCCTCTTCCGCCGCCTCGAAGAGGTGCGGCGCGGCACCGACGTGACCGCGCTGGCGGTCTACCTTCCCGACGGCTCGCCGCTGGCGTGGGCCGGCGAGCACCGCGGCAACCTCCCCGACTCGGTGCGCGCCGGGCTGCTGGACAGCTCGTTCAGCGCCGGGCCGCTCTTCGGCTACGTCTACTTCTCCAAGCGGATGCCGGGCGGGCGCGTGGCCGTGGCCGCCGTGCTCCTCGACGCGCACGTCTCCGTGGGCGAAGGGCCCCTCCCCTACGGCGACCGCTTCGCCGGCCGCTTCGGCGTGACGCCGCAGTTCACCACCCCCGACCGGGCACAGGGCGCGGCGGTGTGGGACTGGTCGGCCGGCGACCGCAAGATCCTGAGCGTGGTGTTCGCCACCATTACCCAGGAGCGCTGGCGCGACCGGGTGGCCGCGCGCGGCCGCTGGGCGGCGGGGCTCGCGCTGCTGGCCGCCGCGCTGGCGCTGGCCACCGCGTGGTACCGCAAGCGCGCGGGGCCGGCGGGGGTTCCCGTGGCGGCCATCACCGGCGCGCTGGTGATCCTCTCGGCCGGCGGGATGGCGGGCGCCGAAGGGGTGTTCTCCCCCGTCTCGTTCGTCCTCCCGCTCCCCGGCGACATCAACCTGGGGCAGCTGCTGATCCTGCTCACCGGCGGCGCCGTCTGGCTCCTGTCGCGGCGCCGGACGCCGCGCGCCATCGCCATCCTCCCCCTGGTGGTGCGCGTGGCGGCGGCCGCGGGGGCGCTGGTGCTGGCGCTGCTGGTGGTGCGCGAGTCGGCGGCGCCGGGGGTGCTGGCGGCGCGCGCGGCGGGCGGCCCGCCGCTGTTCATCGCGCTGGCCGTGCTGGCCACGCTCCCGATGTATGCGCTGCTGGGCGGGCCCGAGCACACGCGCTCGCGCCGGGTGCGCGGGGCGCTGCTGGCGCTGGCGGCCGCGGTGTCGGTGGCCCTGGCCATCGGGCTGGTGGCGTGGTGGCAGCCGGGGCGGCAGGCGCCGGTGTGGTCGGCCGCGCTGTGGGCCGTCCCCTTCGCGCTGGTCGCCGCGGCGACCACGCGGGCGCAGCTGGCGCGGGGGGCGCTCCTCCCCTGGATCGCCGCGGCGTTCATCGGCACCTCGCTGGCGCTGCCGCAGCTGTGGACGCTGCACCTGAACGCGCGGCTGCAGGACGCCGAGCGCGAGCTGGGGCGGCTGGGGGTGCAGCCCGACCCCTTCCTCGACTTCCTCCTCCGCCAGTTCGCCGAGAAGGTGCTGTTCTACTCGGCCGAGGGGCGCGAGGGGGTGTCGCTCCTCTACCAGAGCTGGGTGGAGGGCGGGCTGGCGCGCGAGGGGTACGAGGCGCGGGTCACCCTGTGGGAGCGCGAGAGCCCCGCCGCCGAGCTGCGGCTGAGTGACCGCGCCGAGATCCCGCCCGACCGCGTGGACGAGATCCTCCGCAGCAGCCGCGCGGCCGAGGAGCCGATCGTCAGCCGCTTCACCGACACCGACCAGCTGCACTACCTGCTGGTGGTCCCCCTCCCCGGTGGGCGCACGGCCACGGTGGCGGTGCCGCCGCGCCGGCACCTGGGGCGGTCCACCGCGCTGGCGCGCTTCCTGGACCCCGCGGCGCAGAGCGACGGCGAAGAGGCCGCGGCCTCCCTCTCCCTGGTGCCGTCCACCACGCCCCGCGACGCATCGCCCCGGCCCGGGGCGATGCGCTGGGTGAAGGCGCCCAACGGGTGGCGGAGCGAAGAGGTGGTGCGCTTCCCCAGCGGGCCGATGCACGCGCACCTGCTGGTGCCGACGCCCTCCGCGGGGATCGTGGGGATCCGGGGGCTGCTGGCGCTGGGGCTGGTGCTGTTCGGCGCCACCGTGCTCTGGGCGCTGGCGCGGACGCTGTGCGGCGAGCCGCTGGGGCTGGCGAGCGGGCAGTGGGTGTGGTTCTGGACCTTCCGGGGGCGGCTCACGCTGGCGCTGTTCGTCTTCTTCCTCCTTCCCATGGCGGCGTTCGGCGAGACGGCGTACCGCGCCCTTTCGCGCGAGGTGGAGCGCACCGCCGCCGCCGTGGCCGACCTGTCGCTGGCGCAGGCCGCCAGCGAGGCCAACGCCGCGCCGATCGAAGACCTGGCGCAGCACGTGGGCGCCGACCTGCTGCTGTACCACCGCGGCGTGCTGGTGGAGGCCGCCACCCCCGAGGTGATCGACCTGGGGCTGTACCACGCCTGGCTCCCGCCCGACATCTGGCTGGGCTTCACCGTGGGCGAGGCGGTGCAGGAGCACGAGGAGCGGCGCCTGGCCGGGCACGAGTACCTGGTGGCCTACCGCGCCCTGGGCGAGCAGGACGCGCTGGCCTCGCCCACCCCGCTGGCCACCGGCGAGATCGCCCGGCGGCAGCGCGAGATGGCCGACGTGATCCTGCTGGCGGTGCTCTTCGGCGGCGCGCTCTCGGTGGTCCTGTCGCTGTTCGTGGGGCGGGCGCTGTCGCGGCCGATCGAGGCGATGAGCCAGGCCGCCGCCGCCGTGGGCGAGGGCGACCTGAGCGTGCGCCTTTCCGGGCGCCGGCGCGACGAGTTCGGCGGGCTGTACCGCTCGTTCAACCGGATGGTGCGGCGGCTGCGGCTGGCGCAGAGCGCGCTGGTGGGCGAGACGCGGCGCACCGAGGCGATCGTGGCGCAGGCGGGGACGGGGGTGATGGCGCTGGACGCGCAGGGGCGCGTGGCGCTGGTGAACCCGCGCGCCTCGCAGATCCTGGGCGCCGAGCTGGGGGTGGGCGACCGCATCCCCGAAGACCGCCCGCTCCCCGCCGCGGTGGCGGCCACCGTCCGCGGCTTTCTGGCCGAGGGCCCGCGCGAGCTGACCGAGGAGCGCGAGGTGGACGGGCGGGTGGTGCGCCTGCGGCTGCGGCGGCTGCCAGTGGAAGAGGGAGCGCGCGGCGCGGTGCTGGTGCTGGAAGACGTGACCGCCGAGATCCGCTCGGCGCGGGTGCTGGCGTGGGGCGAGATGGCGCGGCAGGTGGCGCACGAGATCAAGAACCCGCTCACCCCCATCAAGCTGTCGGTGCAGCACGTGCGCCGCGCCTGGAGCGACGGCCGCGACGACTTCGGCACCATCCTCGACCGCAACGTGGAGGCGGTGCTGCGCGAGATCGACCGGCTGGGCGAGATCGCGCGTGCCTTCTCGCGCTTCGGCACCCCGGCCGAGAGCGCCGAGCCCCCCGAGCCGCTGGACGTGCGCCGCGTGGCCGAAGACACCCTGGCGCTGTACCGCGGTGGCGACGACGGGATCGCCTACCTGCTGGAGGTGGAGGAAGGGACGCCGCGGGCGCTGGCGCGCGAGGGCGAGCTGCGCGAGGTGCTGGTGAACCTGCTGGAGAACGCCCGCGGCGCGCTGAACGGCGAGGGCGGCGAGGTGCGGATGGTGGCGGGGCCGGCGGGCGGCGGCGCCTGGGTGCGGCTCGACGTGGCCGACACCGGCGAGGGGATCGCCCCCGAGCTGCTCCCGCGGATCTTCGAGCCGCGCTTCAGCACGCGCACCAGCGGCACCGGGCTGGGGCTGGCCATCGTGCGGCGGATGGTGGAGAGCTGGGGCGCCGAGATCACCGTGGACTCCACCCCCGGCCGCGGCACCACCGTGCACCTGCGGCTGCGGGCCGAGCCGGCGTGATTGGCTGACGCACGGCGGACACGGAGAGCCCCGTCCGGAGATTCCGGACGGGGCTCTTCTATTCGGCCGCTCGCCAGGGGGAAAGGAACTGGACCTCGTATGGCTGGAGCGGCTCTTGATTCTCGCACCAATCCTTCAGCGCGTGAGCCACTGCGGCTCCTGCGCGCGGGATGGCCGGCACAACGACCA
>DASWMA010000384.1:0-9528 GCA_036399995.1 Longimicrobium sp.
CACCGTGCGGAACGCCACCGTCCGCCCCGCGGGATACGACGCCAGCGTGCCGTTGATGCCTGCGTCCGCGACCTCGGCCGCCGTCGCCAGGCGCACGGGGTGCATGGTGCCGCCGGTGCGCACCCGGATGCTGCGCAGCACCGCCGCCGGGTCGACCCGCTGGTCGAAGGCCACGGCCAGCACGGGGGTGAGCCGCGTGGGCGCGCCCTGCGGGTGGGCGCCCAGCGCGCGCGCCGCGGGGGTGGAGAAGCTCCAGCGCATCGCCTCGGGGAGCGGCGCGCCGGCCGTCCCCCGCGTTCCGGCGGGGATCTCCACCGTGTAGACGGTGGCCATCGGCAGCCGCCCCGCGGGCTCGAACTTGAGCGTGCGCACGTCGATCCACCGCCACCGCCCCGGCGCCGCGGGGCTCATCCGCACGGGCACCGCCTGCGCGGCCACGTCGCTCACGCTTCCCAGCGGCACCATCGGCTGCGAGAAGGTGATGGTCACCTCGGCCCCCACGTCCACGTCGCCCTCGGGGGCGCGGCGCAGGATGGTGAGCGGCACCGGGGCGGTCTGCCCCGGGCGCACCGGGCGCCCCGCGGCGGTGGTGTCGGCCGCGGGGAAGGCGGCGCCGATCACGCGGCCGGCGCGGGGCGGCGCCAGCGTCTGCGCGGGAAAGTGGAACGAGTCGGCGGCGGTCTGATACACCCGCAGCGGGGCGAGACGGCCCAGCAGCCGCTGGCTCTCGTCGGCGGTCAGCAGCCGGCCGGTGGCGCGGGCCGGGCGGGCCGACACGCCGGTGCTTCCCACCACCTGGTCGAGCCGGAAGCGCAGCCCCGAGCTGTCGGCCGGGAAGGGCGTGGGCGAGACGGTGGGCAGCGGGTATAGCGGCTGGATGCGCACCTGGCGCTGCGCCGCGGCGGGGCGGGCGCAGGGAAGGGCGGCCGCGGCCCGCAGCGCCGCGGCGAGGGCGAACCGATGGAAGCTCGTCATGGAGCGAAAGTCAGGGTCGGTCACACGGTGAGCGCCGGGAAGAGCCTCCCTCCCGGCGCGGACGGGTCCAGCGTTCAACAACCATCCAGCAAGGCCTCGCACTCCGGAGCCTTGAGCCCTGAGCCCCGAATCCCGAGCTACGTAGACGTATCGCTCAGGCCTTCAGACGCAGGACGCCAGGACTCGGGACTTCAGCACCCAGCACCCAGCACCCAGCACTCCTCCCTCACGGCAGGCACTTCGCCGCCAGCTTCACCGCCATCCCCGAGTAGACGTACGTCACCGCGGGGAGCGCGCTGCGGCCGCGGCTGGCGGGGGCGCGCTCGGTCGAGTGCGACGTCATCCGGGCCTCCACCACCGCGTCGCCGCCGCGTTCGAAGGCACGCTCGCGCAATGCGGCGCGCGAGACGCCGCTCACCGGTGCCATCACCGTCATCCCGCACTGGGGGAGCGTGCCCATCCAGTAGATGGGGATGCGCGACAGCGGCTCGGGGAGCGTGGTGTCTTCCGCGTCCACGCCGCTGCCGCGGATGGTGGCGCAGGCGGCCGCCGCCACGCCGGCGGCGACCAGGAGCAGGGCGGTGCGCATGCGCGGCATCGGCGGCCTCTCCGATCACGGGTGAAAGGAACGGCGTTCCAGCCTCAACCCAAGAACCGCGCCCGCACCTCGGGCGGCGGCAGCATGCACGCGTCGACCTTGCCGAACCAGCGGTAGCGGTTGCGGGCCACGAAGTCGTAGGCCACGTCCGCCAGCGGGCGGGGGACGATGGAGAAGGCACGCAGCAGCGGCCAGGGCCGGTCCATCATCCCCGCGATCCGGAGCGCGGCCCGCGAGCGGGTGTAGGCGCGCTCGCCGTCCACCAGCACCACGGTGCTCACCGCGTCGGCCGGAAGGCCGTGGCGCTCCAGCAGCGCGCGCCCGACGTCGGACTGCAGCGCCGCGAAGCGGAAGCGCCCGCGGCGGTCGTGCCGCAGGATCAGCTGCACCGAGCGGTCGCACAGCCCGCACTCGCCGTCGTACAGCACCAGCGGGCCGTCGATCCTGGGGATGTCCGTCAGCGTCTCCATCGCTCTTCTCCGGTGCGGATGCCGGAAGAATGTACGCCGGAGGCGGCGGAATGTCCCGCCTTCCCTCCCGCCGCCGGAAGACAACGGCGGGCGGCGGCGGTTTCTGACAATCCGTCCCGGGTTCCCAACCGTCTGTCCCACAAGGAGATGCGTAAAGTAGGCGAAACGGTTATATTTGGGGCTTACCCCGCAGCGTTCGCCGAGAGTGCGCCCCGTCCCGATCCGCCAGCCGTCTCATCGGCCGGTGGAGATGGACGGGTCGTCCGTTCGAACGCGGAAGAGGGAAGGCGCGCGGCGGAGCTTCCGCCTGCGTGCGGCGTGATCGGACCGGTTCTTCAAACTCATCAACCGCAAGACCCTACATGATGCAACGGACCTACCTCGTACGCACCTGGATCCGCGGCGCGGCGCTGGCGGCCCTGCTCGGCGCCGGCGTGAGCACCACGCTGGCCGCGCAGGCCAAGGCGCTGGGGATCGACACCGCGGGCATGGACCGCAGCGTTCGCCCGCAGGACGACTTCTACCAGTTCGTGAACGGCCGCTGGGCGCGCAACACCCGGATCCCGGCCGACCGCAGCACCTTCGGCTCCTTCGTGGGGCTGGCCGACCAGAGCGAGACCGCCACCCGCGCGATCCTCGAAGAGGCGATGGCCAGCCGCAACGCCGCGCCGGGCTCCGACATGCAGAAGCTGGGCGACCTGTACGCCAGCTTCATGGACAGCGCCCGGGTCGAGGCCGCGGGGATCACCCCGCTGCAGGCCGACCTGGCCCGCATCCGCGCCATCCGCAGCCGCGCCGACTACCCCGCGGCCTTCGCGGCCAACGCGCAGATCGGCGTGGCGGGCCCCTTCGGCACCTACGTGATCCAGGACCTGAAGCAGTCGGACCGCTACGCCCTGTACATGGGCCAGGGCGGGCTGGGGCTGCCGGACCGTGACTACTACCTGGGCACCGACGCGCGCCTGCAGACCGCGCGCGACGCCTACGTCACCTACATGGAGACGCTGCTGCGCCTGGCGGGGCAGACCGATCCCGCCGGCACCGCGCGCCGCGTGCTGGCGTTCGAGACGCAGCTGGCCCAGCGCCAGTGGGACCGGGTGCGCAGCCGCAACCGCGACCTGATCTACAACAAGAAGACGATGGCCGAGCTGCAGCAGCTGGCCCCCGGCTTCAACTGGCAGGGCTACATGCAGGCGGCCCGCCTGAACGCGCCCGACGTGATCGTCACCGCGCCCAGCTACATCACCGCGCTCGACAGCGTGCTGGCCGCCACGCCGGTCGACGACGTGAAGGCGTACATGACCGTGCGCCTCCTCGACTCGGCGGCGCCGTACCTGAGCAGCCCCTTCGCCAACGCGGCGTTCCAGTTCCGCGGCCGCATGCTGAGCGGCCAGCAGGAGCAGCGCGCCCGCTGGAAGCGCGCGGCCGGCCTGGTGGAGGGCGGGCTGGGGCACATGCTGGGCAAGGCCTACGTGCAGCGCAACTTCCCGCCCGCGCACAAGGCGGCGATGGAGCGCCTGGTGCAGAACCTGATGACCGCGTTCGGCCAGGGGATCGACGAGCTGGCGTGGATGAGCGCCGAGACGAAGGCGCAGGCGCACGACAAGCTCCGGAACATCACCGTCAAGATCGGCTACCCCGACGAGTGGCAGGACTACTCGGCGCTGCAGGTGACCCGCGGCGACCTGATGGGCAACCTGCGGGCGATCTCGCGCTACCAGTGGAACCGCACCACCGGCCGCCTGGGCCGCCCGGTGGACCGCCGCGAATGGGCGATGACCCCGCAGACGGTGAACGCGTACTACAACCCGACCAACAACGAGATCGTGTTCCCCGCGGCGATCCTGCAGCCTCCGTTCTTCAACCCCGAGGCGGACGACGCGGTGAACTACGGCGGGATCGTGGCGGTGATCGGCCACGAGGTGAGCCACGCCTTCGACGACCAGGGCCGCAAGAGCGACGGCGCCGGCAACCTGCGCGACTGGTGGACCCCGGCCGACGCGGCCGCCTTCCAGCAGCGCGCCGACATGCTGATCGCGCAGTACGGCGCTTACACGGCGATGGAGGGGATGAACGTGAACGGCCGCCTCACGCTGGGCGAGAACATCGGCGACCTGAGCGGGCTGGCGGTGGCGTACCGCGCCTACCGCAACTCGCTGAACGGCCGCGAGGCCCCGACAATCGCGGGCTTCACCGGCGACCAGCGCTTCTTCATGGGCTGGGCGCAGGTGTGGCGCACGCTGCACCGCGACGAGGCGCTGCGCCAGCGCCTGCTCACCGACTCGCACTCGCCGGGGATGTTCCGCGCGAACGGGCCGCTGGTGAACAACGAGGCGTTCTACCGCGCCTTCGGCGTGAAGGAGGGCGACCGGATGTACCGCCCCGCCGACCAGCGCGTGCGCATCTGGTAAACCTCGGTTCCGGGGGATGAAACGATGGCCCGGGTCCGCTCCATGGACCCGGGCCATCGCGCATCCGCCATCCAGCAACAGCGGATCTCACGCAGAGCAGCAGAGGAGCAGAGAACAACACGCGGTTCCTCTGCTGCTCTGCTGCTCTGCGTGACATTGCTGTTCAAGATCGCGAACGCTTCGTCACCATCCGGTTGCGCGCACCCCATGCGGCGGGTGAACTTTTCCCGCCGCCGGACGTACCACTTCCTTTCCTCCCAACCCAACCACCCACGCGAGACCCTCCATGATGGAACGGATCCACCTTCTCCGCCGCCCCTGGCTGCGCGGAGTTGCCCTGGCCGCCGTGCTCGGCGCGGGCGTGAGCACCCCGCTGGCCGCGCAGGTCAAGGCGCTCGGCATCGACACCGCCGGCTTCGACCGCAGCGTTCGCCCGCAGGACGACTTCTACCAGTTCGTGAACGGCCGCTGGCTGCGCACCGCGCAGATCCCGGCCGACCGCAGCAGCTGGGGCCCGTCGGCCGTGCTGATCGACCGCAGCGAGAGCCTCGTGCACCAGGTGCTGACCGAGGCGATGGCCAGCCGGAACGCGGCGCCGGGCTCCGACACGCAGAAGCTGGGCGACCTGTACGCCAGCTTCATGGACAGCGCCGCCGTGGAGGCCGCGGGGGTCACCCCGCTGCAGGCCGACCTGGCCCGCATCCGCGCCATCGGCAGCCGCGCCGACTACCCCGCCGCCTTCGTGGCGAACGCGAAGATCGGGGTCAGCAACCCGCTGTCGATCAGCGTGCGGCAGGACGCCAAGCAGTCCGACCGCTACGCGCTGTACGTGAGCCCCTCGGGGCTGGGGCTCCCCGACCGCGACTACTACCTGGGCACCGACGCGCGCCTGCAGACCGCGCGCGACGCCTACGTCACGTACATGGAGACGCTGCTGCGCCTGGCGGGTCAGGCCGACCCGGCGGGCACGGCGCGCCGCGTGCTGGCCTTCGAGACGCAGCTCGCCCAGCGCCAGTGGGACCGGGTGCGCAGCCGCAACCGCGACCTGACCTACAACAAGAAGACGCTGGCCGAGCTGCGGCAGATGGCGCCCGGCTTCGACTGGCAGGGGTACCTGCAGGCCGCCGGCGTGAACGTGGCCGACGTGGTGGTCACCACGCCCAGCTACTTCGCCGGCCTCGACAGCGTGCTGGCCTCGGCTCCGGTGGACGACGTGAAGGCGTACATGACCGTGCGCCTCCTCGACGTGTCGGCGCCGTACCTGAGCAGCCCCTTCGTGAACGCGCAGTTCCAGTTCCGCGGCCGCGTGCTGAGCGGCCTGCAGGCGCAGCGCGCGCGGTGGAAGCGCGGCGTGGGGGTGGTGGAGAACGGGCTGGGGATGATGCTGGGCAAGGCCTACGTGGAGCGCGCCTTCCCGCCCGCGCACAAGGCGGCGATGGAGCGCCTGGTGCAGAACCTGATGACCGCGTTCGGCCAGGGGATCGACGAGCTCGAGTGGATGAGCCCCGAGACCAAGGCGCAGGCGCACGACAAGCTCCGGAACATCACCGTGCGCATCGGCTACCCCGACCGGTGGCAGGACTATTCGGCGCTGCAGGTGCGCCGTGGCGACCTGGTGGGCAACCTCCGCGCGATCTCGCAGTACGGGTGGAACCGCAACATCGGCCGCCTGGGCCGCCCGGTGGAGCGCGGCGAGTGGGCGATGACCCCGCAGACGGTGAACGCCTACTACAACTCGGTGAACAACGAGATCGTGTTCCCCGCGGCGATCCTGCAGGCGCCGTACTTCGACCCCAACGCCGACGACGCGGTGAACTACGGCGGGATCGTGGCGGTGATCGGCCACGAGGTGAGCCACGCCTTCGACGACCAGGGGCGCAAGAGCGACGGCGCCGGCAACCTGCGCGACTGGTGGACCGCGGCCGACGCCGCCGCCTTCCAGCAGCGCGCCGACATGCTGGTGGCGCAGTACGCGGCCTACTCGCCGGTCGAGGGGATGAACGTGAACGGCCGCCTCACGCTGGGTGAGAACATCGGCGACCTGAGCGGGCTGGCGGTGGCCTACCGTGCCTACCGCAACTCGCTGAACGGCCGCGAGGCCCCGGTGATCGCCGGCTTCACCGGCGACCAGCGCTTCTTCATGGGGTGGGCGCAGGTGTGGCGCCGCATCCTGCGCGACGAGGCGCTGCGCAACCAGATCATGACCGACCCGCACTCGCCCTCGGTGTACCGCGGCAACGGCCCGCTGGTGAACAACGAGGCGTTCTACCGCGCCTTCGGCGTGAAGGAGGGCGACCGGATGTACCGCCCCGCCGACCAGCGCGTGCGCATCTGGTAAGCACCGCGTTCCGGTTGATGAAAAAACGGCCCGGGTCCGCAGCATGGACCCGGGCCTTTTCACGTCCGCCGACCAGGAAAGATCTCGTACCGGATCCGCGAGATCCGTCGCTGCACCAGCATCGCTGAAGGGGGTCACACGGAGGAACGGAGAAGAACGGAGGAACGGAGAACTGCGATGAAGTTCTCCGTTCCCTCCGTTCTACTCCGCTTCTCCGTGTGACCGTCGTTGCAGTCAGTGTTCAGCCGAATTCGGATCATGCAGAGCAGCAGACGAGCAGAGAACGACGTGCGTTCCTCTGCTCCTCCGCGCGTGCGATCAGCCGTTCGCCGGCTGTCCCCTGTCCCCTGTCCCCTGTTCCCTCGCCGTTCCCAGGTTGCGCCGCAGCAGCGCCTCGGGATCGGGGTCGCGGCCCATGAACTCGCGGAACAGCTCGTCCGGGTCCGTGTCGTCGCCGCGCGAGAGCACGGAGCGGACGAAGTCGCGGCCCACCTCGGCGTTGAACAGCCCCTCGCGCTCGAAGCGCGAGAAGGCGTCGGCGTCGAGCACCTCGCTCCACAGGTAGCTGTAGTACCCCGCCGCGTACCCGCCCGAGAAGATGTGCGAGAAGCTGGTGATGAAGTGGTCGTCGGCGAACTCGGGGCGGTGGGCGAAGCGGCCCAGCACCGTCTTGGCGCGCTGCACCGGGTCTTCGCCCGACCGCGGGTCGTACGCCACGTGCAGGTCCAGGTCCACGGTGCCGAAGGAGAGCTGCCGCATCTGGAAGTGCGCCGCCATGAAGGTGCGCGCCGCCTGCATCCGCTCGAACAGCTCGTCGGGGATCGGCTCGCCCGTTTCCCAGTGGCGGGCGAACAGGTCCAGCGCCGGGCGCTCCCAGGTCCAGTTCTCCATGATCTGGCTGGGCAGCTCCACCCAGTCGGCCGGCACGTGCGTGGAGCCCAGCGACGGCACCTCCACCCGCGACAGCATGTGGTGCAGCATGTGCCCGAACTCGTGGAACACCGTCTCCACCTCGCGGTGGGTGAGCAGCGCCGGCCGCCCGGCCGCCGGCGGCGACACGTTGGCCGCGATCAGCGCCAGGTGCGCCTCCCACCCCTCGGGCCGGGGGCCGCCCACGATCAGCCCGTTCATCCAGGCGCCGGCGCGCTTGCTCTCGCGCGGGAACCAGTCCGTGTAGAAGCGGCCCAGCACCTGCCCCCGCTCGTCCTCCATCTCCCACAGCTGCACCTCGGGGTGCCACACCTCCTCGGGGGGAAGGGGGCGCACGCGCACCCCGAACAGCCGCCGCGCGATCTCGAACATCCCGTTCAGCACGCCGTCCATGGGGAAGTACGGGCGCAGCGCCTCGGCATCCAGGTCGTAGCGCGCCAGCCGCATCTTCTCCACCGCGTAGCTCACGTCCCACGGCTGGAGCCGGTCGATCCCCAGCTCGTCGCGGGCGAACGCCTCCAGCTCGGCCTTCTCGCGCTCCCAGTAGGGCCGGGTGCGCGCCGCCAGGTCTTCCTCGAAGCGTACGGCGCGCCCGCCGCTCCGCGCCATGCTGTCTTCCAGCACCAGGTCGGCCCAGTCGCGGAACCCCAGCAGCCCCGCCAGCTCGCGGCGCAGCTCCAGCAGGCGGCGGATGATGGGGCGGTTGTCGTGCGGGGCCGCCGACGCGCGGTTCATGTAGGCCTGGTGCATCTCGCGGCGCAGGTCGCGGCGCTCGGCATACTGCATGAACGGCTGCCACGACGGCTGGTGCAGCGTGAAGCGCCACCCCTCCACCCCCCGCGCCGCGGCGGCGGCCTTCGCCTGCGCGCGCGCCGACTCGGGAAGCCCGGCCAGGTCGGCCTCGTCGGTCAGCACCAGGTCCCACGCGTTGGTGCTGTCGAGCACGTTGTTTGAGAAGGTGGTCTGGATGCGCGACGATTCGATCTTGATCTCTTCCACCCGCGCCTTCTGCTCCGGCGACAGGTCGGCGCCGGCGCGGCGGAAGGCGCGCACCGTCTTGGCCAGGTGCCGCGCGCGCACGCCGGTGAGGGCGGCCGCGTCGGCGCTTTCGGCGTACTCCTTCACCACGCTCCACAGCCGCGGGTTCAGCGGCAGGCGCGCGTAGAAGGCCGAGAACTCGGGGAGCACCTCCTCGTACGCGGCGCGCAGCTCGGGCGAGCTCATCACGCCGGTCAGGTGCGACACGGGGCGGATCACGCGGTCGAGCCGCTCGCCCACCAGGTCCAGTGCGCGCAGCGTGTTGTCGTAGGTGCGCTCGCCCTGCAGCGTGATGATCTCCTCGAGCTCGGCGTCGGCCTGCGCCAGCGCCTGGCGGATGGCGGGGCCCACGTGCCCGGGCGCGATGCGGCCGAAGGGGATGGGGAGCTCGCGCTGGAGGAGCGGATTGGTCTCGATCAGCTCGTCTGTGGTGACCGTCACCGGCGTACCTTGCGGATTGTGGCTGGTTCTGCGCGGGGTCGCGTAGCGCGCGTTCTACACCCGCGGCGGGCCGGAGTTGCGTTCGGAACTCCCGTGCCACGCGGACGTCAAGGTGTGCGGGCATGCCCCTGCGCGCAACGCCGCGGCATGCAAAGGCGCCGCCCGCCCGCGCGGGCGGGCGGCCGTCCGCCGCCGTGGTCGAGCCGAACCCAGGCGCCACCACGATCTTCGCGGCCGCCGCCCCGGGCGGGCGGGTGTGCGGCGCCCGGAACGATGCCGGCGGGAGACACGGCTTGCGACAAAATGCTTCCAGCACCGGGCCGCCGG
>DASWMA010000385.1:0-1524 GCA_036399995.1 Longimicrobium sp.
CCGGTCCTTGTATGGCCGGTGGCTATGGCGCGGGGGATCCACCCGATCCCATCCCGAACTCGGAAGTGAAAACCCGCTGCGCGGATGGTACTGCCGGGGCCACCCGGTGGGAGAGTACGGCGCCGCCGGCCTTATCTTCAAACGCCCGCTTCGATTTCGCTTCACGCGAGATCGGGGCGGGCGTTTGGCGTGTCTGGAACTCACGTCACTACGGAGTCTGACCGGGACTCCGCGGCTCGCGGCGGGGCCCCCACCCCCGGCTCGCCGAGGCTCGCCACCCCCTCCCCCCAAAACTGCCGGGGGGGAGGGGGTGTTTGGCGTGGGGCGGCTCGGGACGCGGGGTCTCGGGGTGGCCGCGGCGGTGGGGGAGGGCGGTTGAAACCGCGGCAACGACTACACGAAGTCCGCCTGCGCGGACTACAGGCTCCGGTGCGGGCGAGGCTTGGGTGCGCGGAGGCTGGCATCGTGGCCGGTTACAGCCGCGGGAGGGTGGTGCGCAGTCCGCGAAGGCGGACTTCCCGGGGTTCCAGCCGCCGGTTTCAACCGGCGGTCGCGATGGCGGTGCGGCGGTGGACGTCGTCCCAGCCGCTGGTCCGCTGGTTTCAACCGGTGGTCGCTCAGCCTCAGTCCACCACCGTGTGCGTGCCGAACAGGGCGATCGCGGCCACGGCGGCGGCTGCAAGGGCGACGACGATCAGGATGACGCGGGTTCTGTTCGGGCGCTCCACCGGTTCGGCCGGCGTGGCGCGGGTGTCGGCCAGGCGCGGCACCTCGGCCCGGGCGAAGCGGGGCGCCAGGAGGGGCGCGGCCGTGCTGGTGGCGGCGGCGCTCATGGACACGGGCGGTTGCGCGGCGGGTGAGGGAGCCGGCGCGGGCGGTGCGGTGTGGCAGGCGGCCAGCAGCGACGCGGCCAGCGTGGCGCGGACGAAGCGGCGCATGCGAGGCCTCTCCTTGGATGGGGGGAACGAGCGACGTGGCCGGCGAAGTGGCCCGTCGCCCGTGTGCACGCTCGTGCGAGGAAGCCCGGAGAGCAAGAACATCCGCGCAGGGCGGCCGGATCCGCGGGAACAACGTGCGAAGTGCGCCCAGGCGGACACCCGCCAGGAGATCGGGAGGCGCGGAATTGCTGGCGCGGTGGCGGGGGCGGGCGGGGGAGACTCGGAGGAATGGCAGGACGATGGCGACACACTCCGCCTGCTCTCTCGACGTGACAGGGCTTTGCGTGCGGGATGCGCGCCCGGAGGGCCGGGAACCCGGCGCGCCCGCGCGGGCGTGATGGGACGGACCGATGCGTGGCGCGGCGGGGGCCCGGCGCCGTTGGCAACGGCGGTATCGTTGCCTACGGCGCGCGCAGCCTGGCCCGGAGCGCAGCGGAGGGACACGCCCCAACCCGCGGCTCGTCGTTCTCGAATCCACGCCAGCCATTGCGGCGGCGGGCACAAAGGGTAGAATTCCGCGCATGCCGCAGCCGCAATCGCCGCCCGACGAAGAAGCAGACGCCACGCCCACCCGCGCCGGGACCGT
>DASWMA010000386.1:0-12434 GCA_036399995.1 Longimicrobium sp.
GAACCGGGTGTGCTGCAGAAAATTTCGATACTCAGCTCATTCCCACCCTGCAGCCACTCGTCGACGAGTCCGGCGCTGACGCAATCGTCGGAACCCACGTCGACGCGCAAGGGAGTGTCCGGTGCGGTCAGGTTGCAACTAGATCGACGAAGAACCTGAAAAAGAGCCCGGGCGCGGTGCCCGGGCTCTTCGTTCGAACCGGATGTGCGGCTTCGCTCAGAGCGCGCTGCCGATGGAGAGGCGGGGGAGGCCCAGGCTCTCCACCACCGGCTCCGGCTCCTTCTCCTGCGGGGGCAGGGTGCGGCCCTCGCGCGCGGCCTGGCGCTCGGCCTTGCGGCGGGCGCGGCTGCTTTCCCGCGTTCCCTCCAGCTCCTCGAGGAACCGCTCCGAGGCGGTGGCGAACGCGCCCTGCTTGCGCAGCTCGGTCAGCAGCACGCCGGTGAACTCCTGCACCGCGCGGCGCAGCGAGCTGTCGCTGGCATAGCCGCAGGTGTAGGCCACGCTCAGCACCGTCTGGCCGGGGTCGTCCAGCAGCTCGCAGGCGAGCAGCACGCGCATCCACGCCAGGATCCGGCGCGGCGGCGGCAGGTCGGCCTGCTCGGCCCAGCGCAGCAGCGTGCGCTCCGACAGCCGCAGCGAGGCGGCCAGGTCGCGCCCGTGCCCGCCCTCGGCCACCACCTCGGCGGCGGCCATCAGCAGCGTGCGCGCGCGGCCGCTGAGCGTGGACGGGAGCGAGCGCTCCAGCAGGCTCTGCAGCGGGCGGCCCTGCGCCGAGCGCAGGCGGCGGCTGATCGCCTCGAGGGTGTCTTCCTCGTCCAGCGCGATCACCTCCTTCACCCCCCACTCGCCCAGCGTGCGCAGGTCGCGCACGCGCTGGCGCTTCACCTCCAGCGCGGCGATCACCGTGGCCGTGGGGTGCTCCCACAGCAGCGAGCGCAGCTCGGGCGCCAGCTCGGCCTCGGCGCCGTAGCTGTGGGTGTACGGGTCCACCACCACCAGGGCGGCGGGGGGAGCCTCCTTTAGCGCCGTGCGAAGGCCTTCCCAGTCGCTCACGAACTGGCTCTTGAAGCGCTGGCTGCCGATTCGACGAAGCCGCTCCTTGAACACGGCGTCGGAGTGCAGCACGATCAGCGGGCGGAGTACGGCCTGCATCTTCTGTCGTCTCGTTCCCAGGTGGATCTGGCGGTGTCGTCTCGCGTCATACGCGAAACGCACATCTAACCTAACCGTTCCCCCCTCCCGCGTCCAGCCTTTTCATCCTCAACCGCGGAAGACGGAGCATCGGGCCCCGGTCGATCTCAACCGCGAAAGAATGCGATACCAATTCGACATGCTGTGTGTGAGAAACGCTTCCCAGGGCGCGCATGGACGTTTGTCTGCCGAGGGAGCGCACCTGAAAAGCCTATCCGGGCGATCGGCTAAGTCGTTGCTTCTACGTTACTTGACTCGGGCGGGCGGGGCAGGGAGCCGTGTTCTCCGTATCACTTTGCTTTTAGACTTGCTCCGAATCGGAAAGTTCGGTTATCGTTGGACTTCGCGCGGTGGCGCATGACGGTCGCCGCGGAACGTGAGAGCACCGGTTCCACGGGCGGAACGTTCACGCTCGTACCGCACTACGAAGCTGGACCGTGTGTCCCCCCCACAGGCCCCGTTCCCGGGGCCCGACCCGTTCGCCCGCTGGCATCCCAGGGGCGCAGAGATGAGATGACGCTCCAGACCCTCGACCCCTCCCCCGCACCCGCCGCGGCCGCCCACGACACCTTCGGGATCGCCGACCTGCCGCTGGCCTCGTGGGCGCGCGACGTGCGCCCGTCCACCATCCAGGCCATGCTGAAGCTGATGGCGCGCCCGGGGGTGACCTCGTTCGCGCTGGGGCTTCCCGCGGCCGAGCTGTTCCCCGTGGACGACTACCTGGCCGCCGCCGAGCGCGTGCTGCGTGGCGACACCGGCGCGCTGCAGTACAAGCCGCCCTTCGCGCCGCTCAAGGAGCAGATCGCCGCGCTGATGAAGACGCGCGGGGTGGAGTGCTCGCCCGACGAGGTGTTCCTGACCACCGGCGCGCAGCAGGCGCTGGCGCTGCTCGCGCGGCTCTTCCTGCAGCCGGGCGGCAGCGTGGTGTGCGACGGGCTGGTGTACATGGGCTTCCAGCAGGTGGTGGAATCGTACCGGCCGCGCATCCTTCCCGTGGACAGCGACCTGGAGACCGGGATCGACGTGGACCGGGTGGAGGCGTACCTCGAGGCGGGCGAGCGCCCCGCCTTCATCTACTGCATCACCGACGGGCACAACCCGCTGGGGATGAGCGTGAGCCTCGAGAAGCGGATCCGCCTGGCCGAGCTGGCGCGCCGACACCGCATCCCCCTGATCGAAGACGACGCCTACGGGCTGCTGCACTACGGCGACGCGCTCCCGCCGCTGCGCGCGCTGGAAGACCGCTGGGTGTTCTACGTGGGCTCGTTCAGCAAGGTGATGGCGCCGGGGTTCCGCGCGGGGTGGGTGATCGTGCCGCGCGAGCTGGGGCAGGTGATGGGGTGCGCCAAGGACGGCAGCGACATCGACACCAGCACCTTTTCGCAGCGGCTGGTCTCCGAGTATCTTTCCGCCGGCACCTTCGGGGCGCACCTGGACCGCGTGCGCGACGCGTACCGCCTGCGGCGCGATACCATGCTGGCCGGGATCCGCCGCCACTTTCCCGCGGGCACCCGCACCAGCGTTCCGCGCCACGGCGCCCTCCTCTGGGCCGAGCTCCCCGACGGCTACGACGCCGACGCGCTCCTTCGCCTGTCGCTCGAGACCGAGCTGGTGGCCTACGTGCCCGGCAGCGCCTTCAGCTTCGACGGGCGCCAGGGGAAGCGCGGGATGCGGCTGAACTTCAGCTTCCCCACCCTCGCGCAGATCGAGGACGGTGTCGCGCGGCTGGGCCGCGTGCTCCGCGAGGCCGCCCCGCGCGCCGCCGCATGATGGTTCCGCAGCGCCGCTCCACACCGCGGTACCCGTAATCGCCCCCGGCGGCGTCCGCAGCATGGACGCCGCTGCCGTTGAGGGGGGCGTGAGCGACCCTCCCTCCCTCACGGATCGGGCAGATGGACGCCAACCTCTCCGCCGGCTGCATCCACACCCTGTTCGAAGCCCGGGCCCGGGCGCACCCCGGCCGCCCCGCGCTGCGCTGGCGCGGCGAAACCCTCACCTACGCCGAGCTCGACGCGCGCGCCGGCCGCCTGGCGCACCACCTTCGCGCGCTGGGGGCGGGCCCCGAGGTGCTGGTGGGCGTCTTCCTCCCCCGCACCCCCGACCTGGTCGCCGCCCTCCTGGCCGTGCTGAAGGCCGGCGCCGCGTACGTGCCGCTGGACCCCGCGTATCCCCCCGAACGGGTGGAGTACATGCTGGGCCACACCGCCGCCCCCCTGCTGGTGACCACCGCCGCGCTGGCCGGGCGGGTGCCGCACTACGCCGGCACCGCCGTCCGCGTGGACGCCGACGCGGCCACGATCGCCGCGCATCCGTCCGACAGCCCCGCCGTCCCCGTCCGGCCCGAGAACCTGGCGTACGTGATCTACACGTCGGGCTCCACCGGCCGGCCCAAGGGGGTGCAGATCGAGCACCGCAACACCGCCGCGGTCCTCCGCTGGCTGCACGGCCACGTGAGCGACGACGAGCGCGCGTCGGTCCTGGCCTCCACCTCGGTCTGCTTCGACGTTTCCATCGCCGAGATCTTCGGCACCCTGTGCTGGGGGGGCACGCTGGTGCTGGTGGAGAACGCGCTCTCCCTCGCCCACCTGGGCGAGCCCGTCGCCACCGTCGCCATGGTGCCCAGCGCGGCCGCCGAGCTGCTGCGGATGGGCGCCATCCCGCCGTGCGTGCGCACCCTGGCGCTGGGCGGCGAGCCGCTGCGCAACGAGCTGGCGCAGCGGCTGTACGCGCTGGGCCACGTGGAGCGCGTCCTCAACCTCTACGGCCCCACCGAGGATACCACGTATTCGACGTGCAAGGAGGTGGAGCACGGGCGCACCGCCGCGATGAGCGTCGGGCGGGCCGTGAGCGGCACCACGGCGCGCGTGCTGGGCCCGGAGCTGCGGCCGGTGCGCCCCGGCGAGGTGGGCGAGGTGTGGATGGCGGGCGAGGGGGTCACGCGCGGCTACCTGGCCGACCCGCGGATGACGGCGGAGCGCTACCGCCCCGACCCGCTGGGCGCCCCCGGCGCGCGGATGTACCGCACCGGCGACCTGGGCCGCGTCCTTCCCGATGGCGACCTGGAGTGCCTGGGGCGGATGGACCACCAGGTGAAGGTGCGCGGCTTCCGCGTGGAGCCGGGCGAGATCGAGACCGTGCTGATGGCGCACTCCGCCGTGCGCGAGGCCGCGGTGATCGCCTGGGACGACCGGGGCGAGAAGCGTCTCGCCGCCTGGGTGGTGGCGGAGGGCGAGGAGCCCGCGTCGAGCACGCTGCGCGAGCACGTGCGCGCGCACCTGCCGGAGTACATGGTGCCCGACGCGCTGGCCTTCCTCCCCGAGCTGCCGCACACCCCCAACGGCAAGGTGGACCGGCTGGCGCTTCCCCAGCCGCACCCCGACCGCGCCGCCGGCGGCGAGTACGTGGCCCCCCGCACGCCCGAAGAGGCGGCGCTGGCGAAGATCTGGAGCGAGGTGCTGGGCGTGGACGCCGTGGGCGTCCGCGACGACTTCTTCGAGCTGGGCGGGCACTCGCTGCTGGCCACGCAGATCGTGGCGCGGGTGCGCCAGCGGATGGGGGTGGAGCTGCCGCTGGGGCTGGTGTTCGCCATGCCGAGCGTGGAAGAGCTGGCCCGGCAGCTGGCCGAGGCGGCGCAGGCGATCCCCGGCGACACGCGGATCCCCCGCGCGCCGCGCGACCGGCCGCTCCCGCTGTCGTTTCCGCAGGAGAGCGTCTGGTTCTTCCAGCACCTCAAGCCCGACATGCGCTCGTACAACTTCCAGGCGGCGGTGCGCATCCGCGGCGAGCTGCACGCGGAGGCGCTGGAGCGCGCGCTGGGCGAGATCGTGCGCCGCCACGAGATCTTCCGCACCACCTTCCCCGCGGTGGACGGCGCGCCCGCGCAGGTGGTGCACGAGCCGTGGCCCGTCAGCCTCCCCGTGATCGACCTGTCGCGGCTGGAGGGTACGGAGCAGGAGGAGGAGCTGGAGACGCGGATGCAGGCCGAGTTCCGGCGCCCGTTCGACATCATGGCGCTCCCGCTGGTGCGCTGGACGCTCTTCCGCCTGGGCGCCGGCGAGCACGTCTTCCTCGCCGTGGAGCAGCACCTGGTGCACGACGGGTGGAGCTTCGCCGTCTTCCTCCGCGAGCTGACGCAGATCTACCCCGCGTACGCCCGCGGAGAGGACCATCATCTCCCCGAGCCGGCCGTGCAGTTCGGCGACTTCGCGGCGTGGCAGCGCGCCTGGGCCGAGAGCGACGAGGCGCGCGGGCAGCTCGACTGGTGGAAGACGCGCCTGGCCGGCGTCCCCGCCCTGCTGGAGCTTCCCGCAGACCGCCCCCGCCCGGCCGAGATGAGCTTTCGCGGGCACGCGCACCGGGTGTCGCTGGACCCGCGCCTCTTCCACGCCGCCGACCAGTTCAGCCGCGGCCACGGCGTCACGCTGTTCATGACGCTGTTCGCCGCCTTCGAGGCGCTGATGCACCGCTACACCGGCGAGACGGACTTCTGCGTGGGGAGCGGGGTGGCGGGGCGGCGGCTGCGCGAGAGCGAAGACTTGATCGGGATGGTGGTGAACACCATCCCGATCCGCGCCGACCTGGCCGGCGACCCCTCCTTCGCCGAGCTGGTGGAGCGGGTGAGGACGGCCGCCGTGGAGACCTTCCAGCGGCAGGACGTCCCCTTCGCCGAGATCGTGGCGGCGGTGCACCCCGAGCGCTCGCGCGGGCACCTCCCCGTCTTCCAGGTGGCGTTCAACTTCCACCACGCGCCCTACCCCGAGATGAAGCTGGGCGACGCGGAGATGGAGGTGACCGAGGGGCTGGGGAACGAGAGCGCCAAGTTCGACCTGAACGTGATCGTGATCCCCCGCGCCCACCAGCACGCGGGCGACGAGGTGGTGATGATCTGGGAGTTCGCGGAAGACCTCTTCGACGCGCCCACGGTGCGGCGGATGATCACGCACTACGAGGCGGTGCTGGGAAGCGCCCTGAACGACCCCGGCGCGCGCATCAGCCGGCTGCGGATGATCCCGGCCGAGGAGGAGCGCGCCGTGCTCGCCCTGGCCGGCGGCGCCGCGCCCTACCCGCGCGACGCCACGCTGCACGGCCTGTTCGCCGGGCAGGCGCGGCTGCATCCGTCGTCCCCCGCCGTCGAGCACGGCGAACGGACGGTGACCTACGCGGAGCTGGACGCATATACGGGCCGCATCGCCCGCGCGCTGCGGCGCATGGGCGTGCGGCCGGCGGACCGCGTGGCGGTGGCCATCGAGCGCTCGCCCGAGATGGTGGCCGCGGCGCTGGGCACGCTGAGGGCCGGCGCGGCGTACGTGCCGCTGGATCCCGACTATCCCGCCGAGCGGCTGGCCTTCATGCTGGAGGACTCGGGCGCCCGCGCGATCGTGGTGCGCGGCGGGGCACCGGAGCCGCTGCGCGGGCACGCGCTTCCGGTGCTCTCGCTGGCCACGCTGGGGGAAGCGGGGGAGGGGGAGGAGGTGCCCGACGCCGACCTGGGCGGCGGGTCGCTGGCGTACGTGGTCTACACGTCGGGCTCGACGGGAACGCCGAAGGGGAGCCTGATCACGCACCGCGGCGTGGTCCGCCTGGCGCGCGGGGCCGACTACCTGCAGCCGCGCGCGGGCGACCGCATCGGCCACGCCGCCACGCCCAGCTTCGACGCGGCCACCTGGGAGATCTGGGCGCCGCTGGTCAACGGCGGCACCGTGGTGGTGATCGACCGCGACGACCTCCTCTCGCCCCGCAGGCTGGGGGAGGTGATCCGGGAGAAGGGGATCCACTCGATCTTCCTGACCACCGCGCTCTTCAACCAGGTGGCCGCCGAGGAGCCCGGCGCGCTGGCGCCGCTGCGCGACCTGCTGTTCGGCGGCGAGGCGGCGGACCCGGCGTCCACGCGGCGCGTGCGCGACGCCTGCCGCTGCACCCGGCTGCTGAACCTGTACGGCCCCAGCGAGTGCACCACCTACGCCACCTGGCACGAGGTGCGGTCGGTTGCCGCCGGCGCGGCGGCGATCCCCATCGGCGGGCCGGTGGCCAACACGCGCGTCTACGTGCTGGACCCGGCGCTGCGCCCGGTACCCGCGGGGGTTCCCGGCGAGCTGTACGTGGCGGGCGACGGCCTGTCGCTGGGCTACCACGCGCGGCCCGGGCTCACGGCCGGGCGCTTCGTGCCCGACCCGTTCGCCGCCCAGCCGGGGGAGCGGATGTACCGCACCGGCGACCGCGTGCGCTGGCGCGGCGGCGCGCTCGAGTTCCTGGCCCGCGCCGACGACCAGGTGAAGGTGCGCGGCTACCGCGTGGAGCCGGGCGAGATCGCGGCGGCGCTGCACGAGCACCCGTCGGTGGGCGAGGCCGCCGTGGCCGCGTGCGAAGAGGTGCCGGGCGACCGCTGGCTGGCGGCGTGGGTGGCGCCGGCGCCCGGGCGGTCGATCGACGTGGCGGCGCTGCGCGAGCACCTGGCCGCGCGGCTCCCGGCGTGGATGATCCCCGCGGTGTTCGTGCCGATGGACGTGCTGCCGAAGACGCCGGGCGGCAAGCTGGACCGCCGCGCCCTTCCCGCGCCGCACCCGGCGGCCGCCGGGCGCGACGCGTCGTTCGCGGAGCCCGCCACCCCCACTGAGGTGGCGGTCGCCGGGATCTGGTGCGAGGTGCTGAAGCTGGACCGCGTGGGCGCCACCGACGACTTCTTCGACCTGGGCGGCCACTCGCTGAAGGCCACGCGCATCCTGACCCGCGTGGGTGCGCGGCTGGGGGTGGAGCTGCCGGTGGGCGTGATCTTCGACCACCCCACGGTGCGCGGCATCGCCGCGCTGGTGGACGAGAAGCTGGGCCAGGCCGGCGAGCCCGACGAGGCGCTGCTGGCCTGGCTCGAGACGCTGAGCGACGAGGAAGCCGAGCGCCTGCTGGGCGACGGCGCCCGGGCGTGAGGCACGGCGGGGACGGCATGCGCAGCCAGGGACGGCATCGTACCGGGTCCGCATGATCGGCGGCTGAATCCAGCTCCGTCGCGCGTCGCACGAAAGACACGGAGGCACGGAGAAACCAGGCGGTTTCTCTGTGTCTCCGTGTTTCGTCTGGCAGGTCTCCGCCGGGTCCGGTGGACACCCGCGGGTCCCCCGAAGGCGTTGCCGAACGGGGGCTGATACGACGTTGCCGGGCATCGTTCCGGTTCCAGGACTGAAGAATCTCACGCAGAGCAGCAGAGAACGCAGAGGAGATGGGTGCTCTGCTTGCTCTGCTGCTCTGCTGCTCTGCGTGAGGCATGTCCTTCGGGATCTTCATTCCGAGAACGATGCTCTGTAAGTCGGTATGAGCCGCCGTCTTCCCTTTTTCGGCAATATCCGACAGTTTATAATATGGGAGCCATTTGTTTTCCTCCTCGCGGCACACGTTCGCCGCCCCACCCTTTCTACGCTCTGGAGCTGGACATGAAGAAGCTGAGCCTGAACCTGGACGCGCTGGCCGTCGAGACGTTCGCCACCGACGACCGCCGGGAGGGGCGGGGGACGGTGGCGGGGCAGGGGTTCACGAATCTCTGCATCACGTACAGGTGCGACGGTACCAACCTGTGCACCGGCGGCGGTGGCGGCTCGTGCGACGGTACCTGCTACGCCACCTGCGGCGACGTGAACTGCGCCTCGTACGAAGTCGGCAACTGCGGTACCGACTACGCAGACTGCGGCTCCGTGAACATCGACACCTGCGCCTACACCTGTGGCGTGTGCGAACCGAGCAAGAACGAGGTCGGCACCTGCGTCGCCCCGTGCTGACCGTGATCCGGTGAATGGGCGGCGCCGGGGCAGCGATGCGGACGAGACGCCGTCCCGCGCCGCCGACCCCGGCGAGGCGCTGCCGGCCTCGCTCGATACGCTGAGCGACGAGGAAGCCGGGCGCCTGCCGGGCGGCGGGGCCCGGAGGTAGCGTCCCGCGGCGCGTCCGGAGAACCATCCCGGCCACGCAACGACAGGGTCACACGGAGCAGCGGAGGAAACGGAGAAGTTCGTCCGTGCCTCCGCTGCTCCTCCGTTCTTCAGGGGATTGATTCCGCGTGGTGGCACTTGAGTACCGTGGCGGACCGGTGCAGCCGATATGCGCCAGGATGCGCCGTCAGGCGGTGCAACGCGGATGTGCACTCCGTATCACAACGGCGGATTGGTGCGGGGGTGATTCAAAACGGGCGGATTGCGTGTTAGATTGACCGCCCTGCGCCCCGGCGTGGTCCGGCCCGGCGAAATCCGGGCGTACCGCACGCGCAGCATCGAAGCGGTTCAACCTGTCCACCCGTCAAACAGAGATTCTGGAGATGAGCGACGAACGCGAAGACACTACGATCTACATGGCCGTGGTGAACGACGAGGAGCAGTACTCGATCTGGCCCGCCGACCGCGAGCTGCCGCTGGGCTGGCGCGACGCCGGCAAGCACGGCCTGAAGCCCGAGGTTCTGGCCTGGATCGAAGAGGTGTGGACCGACATGCGCCCGCTTTCGCTCCGCAAGAAGATGGAAGAGGCCGGGCTGAACTGAGCCGCGCCACACGGGGCGCGCGTGCCGGCCGGGGGCTCGCCTCCCGGCCGCGTTCGCGTTTGCGGCAACACGGTTCGACGGCGATCACGCCGCGGGGCTGAAGGGGATCGTCCTTCGCCGCGAGCGAAGCGAGCCCCGGGTCCTTCTCCCACGCTGTTCGGGGAGAGGGTCGGCGCGCAGCGCAGGGTGAGAGGTGCCGGGTTCCTGCTTCTGATCCTTCTACCGACGGCTGGACGACAGAGATGACCGACGTGCAGACCGGGCCCCGCACCGTGGGTGTGGTGGGCGCCGGCGTGATGGGCGTGGGCGTGGCGCAGAACCTGGCGCAGACCGGCCACCGCGTGCTGCTGGTGGACGTGAGCGAGGCCGTGCTGGCGCGCGCCCGCGGCGAGTTGGAGCGCAACCTCCGCTTCCACGGGATGTTCTCCGGCCAGAAGGGCGGGCCGAAGCCGGCCGAGGTGATGGAGCGCATCACCTTCACCACCGGGTACGACGGCTTCGCCGAGGCCGACTTCGTGGTGGAGAACGTGACCGAGAAGTGGGAGATCAAGAGCCCGATCTACCCCGTGCTCGACGAGGTCTGCCCGCCGCACGCCTGCTTCGCCGCCAACACCTCGGCCTATTCCATCACCCGCATCGGCTCGCTGACCGGGCGGCCGGACCGGGTGCTGGGGATGCACTTCATGAACCCGGTGCCGCTGAAGCCCACGGTGGAGGTGATCCGCGGCTTCCACACGACCCCGCAGACCATCGACACCGCGCAGGCCATGCTGCGGGCGATGGGGAAGGAAGGGATCGTGGTGAACGACATGCCGGGGTTCGTGTCGAACCGCGTGCTGATGCTCACCATCAACGAGGCCGTGTGGCTGGTGCAGGACCAGGTGGCCAGCCCCGAAGACGTGGACCGCATCTTCGTGACCTGCTTCGGCCACAAGATGGGGCCCCTCGCGACGGGCGACCTGATCGGGCTCGACACCATCCTCTACAGCGTGGAAGTGCTGTACGAGAGCTACAACGACCCCAAGTTCCGCCCCTGCCCGCTGCTGAAGAAGATGGTCGACGCCGGCCTCCACGGCCGGAAGACCGGCCGCGGCTTCTTCGACTACGGCATCGATGCGGGTGCGGGATTCTGAAGGAGTGCTGGGTGCTGGGTGCTGGGTGCTGGGTGCTGGGTGCTGGGTGCTGAGTGCTGAGTGCTGAGTGCTGAGTGCTGAGTGCTGGGTGCTGAGTCCGAAGTCCGAAGTCCTGAGTCCTGAGTGCTCGCGGGTGCCGCCCGTGAAGTCCGCGAAGGCGGACTGTGTGCCGTTGTAGCCGCGAGTTCACTCGCATCTTTTGCAAGCGTGTCCGCGGCGGTTCGGCGGGACGAGACCATCTAGAAACGCTCCAGATGACCACAGACGAGATCAAGACCCAGGTGCGCGCGTTCGTGTCGCGCTTCTTCCGCGGGCACGAGCTGCAGGACGGCGAGGACTTCTTCTCCACCGGCTTCGTCAACTCGATGTTCGCCATGCAGCTGGTGCAGTTCGTCGAGTCCACCTTCGGCTTCACCGTGGAATCCGAAGACATGGAGATCGACAACTTCCGCAGCATCGACGCGATCGCCGCGCTGGTGCAGCGCAAGACCGGCGCGCCGGTGTGACCCAGCCGGCGGTTCCCTCCGCCCCGTCGGCGACGGACGCGGGGCTGCGCATGGAGCTGAGCCCCCTGCAGGAAGCCGCGCGCGCCGCGTTCGCCGCGTACGTGGATGAGCACGTGGCGCCGCACGCCGGCGGGTGGGACCGCGCCGCAGGCACCCCGCGCGAGGCGATCCGCCGGCTCGCCGCCACCGGGTGGCTGGGCGCGGTGCTTCCCGCGGCGCAGGGCGGGGCGGGGATGGACTGGGTGACCTTCGGGCTGCTGAACGAAGAGCTGGGCCGCGGCTGCTCGTCGCTCCGCTCGCTGCTCACGGTGCACAGCATGGCGAGCCATGCCGTGCTGCGCTTCGGCAGCCGCGTGCAGAAGGAGCGCTGGCTCCCGCGCATGGCGTGCGGCGAGGCGATCGGCGCCTTCGCGCTGAGCGAGCCGAACGTGGGGAGCGACGCCTCGGCCGTGGAGACGACGGCGGTGCGGGACGGCGACGAATGGGTGCTGCACGGGCGCAAGAAGTGGATCACCTACGGCCAGGTCGCCGACGTCTTCCTCCTCTTCGCGAAGGTGGAGGGGAAGCCGATCGCGTTCCTGGTGGAGTGCGGCGCGCCGGGGCTGACGGTGGAGCCGCTGCGCGGGATCACCGGCACGCGCGCCTCGATGCTGGCCGAGCTGCGCCTGGACGGCTGCCGCCTGGCCGCCGACGCGCGGCTGGGCGGCGCCGGCTTCGGGCTGGGGATCGCGGTGGCCACGCTCGAGGTGGGGCGCTACAGCGTGGCGTGCGGCACCGCGGGGATCGCGCGCGCCTGCCTGGACGCGAGCCTGGCCTACGCCGCGGAGCGGGTGCAGTACGGCGTGCCGATCGGCGAGCACCAGCGGGTGCAGCAGATGCTGGCGCGGATGGCCGCCGGCTGGCGCGCGGCGCACTGGCTGTGCCTGCGCGCCGGCTGGCTGCGCGACCAGAATGATCCATCGGCCGCGCACGAGACCTTCGTGGCGAAGTACCTGGCCAGCACCGCCGCCACCCAGGCCGCGCTCGACGCGGTGCAGGTCCACGGCGCCAACGGCTGCAGCGAGGACTTCCCCGTCGAGCGCTACCTGC
>DASWMA010000387.1:0-15909 GCA_036399995.1 Longimicrobium sp.
CCGGTCTGCGGGTGGTAGGCGTACTGGAACTGCTTCTGGGTGGACGAGGGCGCCAGGCTGTCGGGAACCGTCATGGTGATCCTCCGCCCCGACAGGTCGTAGCCGTACTGCGTGACGTAACGGTGCCGCCCCCAGGCGCCGGCCTCGGTGGCGATCTCGAGGGTGTCGGCGGCGAGCGCGCCGCCGCGCAGGTAGCCGCGCCGCACCCGCGCCGCCGGGTTGAGGGCGGAGCGCATCCGCCCCATCGCGTCGTACGTGAAGGTCTCCGTCTCGCCCGGCACCTCGGGGGTGGCGGGGATGGTGCGCTGCAGCAGCCGCCCCAGCGCGTCGTGCTGCATCACGATCTGCAGCCCCAGGCGGTCGATGGTGCGGACCACGTTGCCGGCGGGGTCGTACACGGTGCTGTCCCTGCGCTCGGCCGAGTCGGGCGAGGCGGGGGCGATCTCGGCCACCCGCCGCCCCGCGGCTTCGTAGCGCCAGCGGGTGCTGACGGTGTCGATCTTCGCCGAGTCGGGGGTGGCCCAGCGGTCGGTGCGCACCAGCATCCCGTTGCTGTACACGTTGCGCACCGACACGGCGAGCGAATCCACCATCACCGGCATCCCCTCGTAGGTGCGGTAGTAGTGGGTGCGGGGGCCCACGGTGCGGGTCAGCAGGGGCCGGTTGGCCGCGTCGTACACGGTGCGGGTGCGCACGCCCGTGCCCTTGAGCGCCGTGGAGTCGGTCGCGCTGGCGCTGTCGGAGGGCGCGATCACCAGGGTGTCGCGCCCCAGCGCGTCGGCGTAGGCCAGCGTCCAGAACCCCAGCGCGGTGCGGGTCGCGTGCAGGTTGCCGGCGGCGTCGTACACGATGGTCTCGGGGTGGCCGTTGGGGTCGGTGACCGATGTCGGGAGCCCCAGCGCGTTGTAGCCGAAGGTCACCCGGCTGGCGGCCCCGCGGCCATCCTGCTGCCAGATGCGGTTGCCGGCGGCGTCGTACCCCACCTCGCTCACCTCGCCGGTGGGGAGGGTGACGCGGGTGACGAAGTCGCGCCAGCTGGTGTTGGTGCGTTCGTACCAGGTGGTGGCGTCGCGCCCATCGCCCAGGGGGCCGACCACGGTGGACGACTGCAGGTTGCCGCGCGCGTCGTAGGTGGCGTACAGGGTCTGCCGCGTGCCGTTCGCCAGCACGGGGCCGTCCACCCGCGTGGGGAGGTACTGGAACCGGGCGTCGCCGTAGGTGACCACCGTCTCGTTCCCGAGCGCGTCCACCACCCGCTCGGGGATGCTGGTGTCCATCCCGGGGACGATCCAGAACCGCGTGACGTCGTGCACGTCGCTGTCGGGGCGCGGCCCGTCCACCCGCGTGTACGCGCTGTCGAAGGGAGCGGGCACCGGCGCGGCCCCGCGGGATTCGCCCGGGGTGATTCCCACCACGATGTCGTCGGCCTCCCCGGCGGCCCCCATGTCCAGCTGCCCCCGCACCACCTTCCCGAACCCGTCGTAGGTGTACGTGGCCCAGGTGAGGCGGCGGGGATCCATCCGCCCGGTGATCCGCTTCTGGGGGGTGTCGGGGGCGGAGTACTGGAAGGTGGTGAGCCCGCCGTCGGGATCCTGGATCGCGAACACGCGCGGGTCGCCGTTGTGCGGGCCGAACATGACCATGCGCTGCTCGGTGCCGCGGTTCAGCCACACGTACCAGAGCCGGGTCTGCCCGTTCGCGGTGCCGTACTGGAAGGTGTAGACGGCGCCGCCGGGAACGTCGATGGCGGACAGCCGGCCCCCGCTGTAGGAGAACGACGTCACCTGGCCCACCCGGCTGACGGTGCTGTCCATGGTACCGGTGGGCCCGAACACCACGCGGGCGCCGCCGGGGAGGAGCCGGACGTAGCGGGTGACGCCGGCGGTCACGCGTTTCTTCAGCGTGTCGGGGCGCGCGGCGTTCCACGCCACCCAGGTGCTGTCGTTCACCGCCCCGTACAACGCCACGTTCCCTTGGCCGTCCACCCAGAACTTGCGGCCGTCGGCCCTGTGCTGCAGCTCCTCCAGCCCGGCCAGCCACCATCCGGCGCCGAAGGCGCTGCTCCCGCGGTTGACCAGGGGGACCGAGATGGAGGTGCTGATGAGCTCGGCCACCCCCGATCGCCACACCTTCGTTTCCACCGTGACCAGGTAGAGGCCGGTCGCCAGGGTGCCCGCCTCCTCGGTGTAGATCAGCCGCCGGGTCTGGCCGGGCGCCCAGGAGCCGGCGGCCCAGCCGGACCATCGCCGCGCGCCCAGAGACGCGCCGCCGGGGAGCTTCACGTTCAGCTCCACGCTGTCGGGCGCGGCCCTGGCGGGGTCGGGGGTGAAGGGAAAGGCGAAGCGCAGGCGCGGCTGGCCCAGGCCGCTGTTGTACAGCAGCATCGGCGTCCAGGCGCGGTTCAGCGTGCGCACGGTGGGGAGCGCGTGCACGAGGCGCAGGTCGCCGCACTCGCTGGCCGCGCTCCCCGGGAGCGCGACGGTGACGCAGTGGCTGCGGGCGTGGTACGCCCGGAAGCCGGTGATCAGCGGCTGCACGTTGATGTACCCGGACGCGGTGGCCCCGGGCGAGGTGGCCGTGAGCCGCACGGTGCCGGCGCCGCCGATCCCGAACGTCACCGTCACCTGCGCCGACGCCGAGGGCCCGATGGTGACCGACCCGGCCGATGCGGCGCAGCTCACGGCGCCCCCTTCGCAGGTGGCGGCGAGGGTGTACGTGGCGGCGGTGGTGCCGGTGTTCCAGATTGTGAACGTCTGTGGACGGGCCTGGTAGGCGATGCCGCCGGCCGGCTCGATCCGCAGCGGGCCGGTGGCCGCCGGCGGAGCTCCGCTGGCCCGCCCGGCGCTCTGCGCGACGGCCGGCCCGGTGAGGGGCGATGCGGGTCGACCCGTGGATGCGGCAGGGCGCAGGAGGGCAGGGGCCTCTGCAGACCTCGCGGCGTGGTCACCCCCGAGCGGGCGCGCGGGAGACGCGAGGGCGAACGGCAGGCTCGCCGCGACGAGGAGTGCGACGAGGGCGAGGCGGTTTCCGTGGGTCATCGCGCGCCAGGGGCAGGAGGGGGAACCCGGGGCAGCACACCGAAGGGACAATTCAATGGCTAATCGCGCGCGACGCTTCCCGGAAGGCGAACGGCGTACACCTTCATCGCCCGCTCATCGCACGAGCAACGTCACGTCGCGAGGGGGCTGAGCGGCGATCGTTGCGGCGACCGGGTCACGTTCGGGAGCGCGGTGATGACGACCACAGGCGGAGGGAGATGAGCGAGGCGGAGAGCGGCGGGGCGGCCGTGGGTGCCGCCGGCGCGGACGACGAGCGGTGGATGCGGCTGGCGCTGCAGGAGGCGCGCGCGGCCGAGGCCCTGGGCGAGGTGCCGGTGGGCGCCGTCGTCGTGCGCGGCGGGGAGCTGGTGGCCACGGGGCACAACCTGACGCACACCCTGCAGGACCCCACCACCCACGCCGAGATGGTGGCCATCCGCCGCGCCGCGCAGGTGATCGGCCACTGGCGGCTGCTGGAGTGCACCCTCTACGTCACCCTGGAGCCGTGCGCCATGTGCTCGGGTGCCATCGTGCTCGCCCGCATCCCCAGGCTCGTCTACGCCGCCACCGACCCGAAGGCGGGGATGAGCGGCTCGCTGGAGAACCTGGTGCAGTACGCGAAGCTGAACCACCGCGTGCAGCTCACCACCGGCGTGCTGGCCGACGAGGCGGGCGACCTGCTGCGCGCCTTCTTCCGCGCGAAGCGGCGCAGCAAGGTGAATCCGCAGGAGTAGCGTCTTCTCCCCGATCCTCACCGGCGGAGCCGGGGCGGTTGAATCGAAACCGCGGCAACGACCACACGAAGTCCGCCGTCGCGGACTACATCCGCCCGTGCAGCCGCGGTAACGGCGCGCGGAGGGTGACACCGCACCATGGCCGCCATCCGTCCGATTCTCTGCCATGCAACCTGTCTCCTTTCCCGAGCCGCTGGTGGCGGACGTCGAGCGGCGCTACGGGCTGCGGGTGAGCGCGCTGGAGCCGCTGGCCGGCGGTTACGAGTGTGACGTGGCGCTGCTCACCACGGCTGGCGGAGAGCGCCGTGTCCTCCGCGTCTCACCCGCGGCGCGCTCGGTACAGGAGTTGGCGTGGGCGTACGACCTCGCCGGCTACGCATCCCTGCACATCCCCGAGGCCGTGGCGCCGCTGGCCGCGCGCGACGGCTCGCGCGTTTTCACTCACGCGGGCCGGCCGGTGTCGCTGTTCCCGTTCGTCGATGGGCACCTGCTGGACCGCGACGACGCGGCAGAGCGCGACGCGGCCGCCCGGCTGCTGGGCCGGCTGCACCGCGTGCTGCCGGGCTGGCCGGCAGCGAGGCCCCGCCCCGACCCGCCATCCCATCGCCCGACCGCGCCCCACGTGGCGTCGGAGGCGGAGCTCGCGGAGCAGGGTGCCACGCTTCCCGACGCGGCGCTGGACCGGTTCATCGCCGGCTGGCGCGCGGGCTCGCGCCTCCCGCCGGCTCCGCTGCACGGCGACTTCTACCGCGGCAACCTGCTCTGTATGGATGGAGAGGTCGTCGGCCTGCTGGATTGGGACGACGCGCTTTTCGGCTCGCGTGAGTACGAGCTGGCGTGGACGGTGTGGGAGCTGGCGCAGGCGCCCGAGCCCGCGGTCACGCTCGATTCCGCGCGGGCGATGCGGTTCCTGGAGGCGTATGCCGGGACGGGTCCGGTGGACGTGGCGGAGCGGGGATGGGTGGTGCCGCTGATCCGCGCGCACCTGCGGTTCGAGGTGTGGCGCGCGGGAATCGAGGAGGGGCAGGGGATGCAGGTGGACCACGAGTACATCGCCCGCAACGTCGCCGCCTTCGACGCGCTGCGAACGCAACGGCTCTGAACGGCCGGGGCTGAGGCCGGGTGCTGTCGTGACACCTTCCGTGGTCGCGGCGGGAGCCGGCGGTTGAAACCGCGGCAACAACCACACGAAGTCCGCCTTCGCGGACTACTGCCTCACGTGCGGCCGACGGACTGTGCGCGGAACGGGCTTATCGCCCGCGCCGGAACCGGTTCCGAGATGAAGTAGCCGGCGCGAAGCGCCCAGGTCCCTCCCCCAGGTTGTTTGGGGGGAGGGACAGGCGCCCTCGGGCGCCAGGGTGAGGGCCCCGCCGGCGCCCCTGTCAGCAGACCTGCTGGCAGTTGTAGCCGGTGGCGCAGCTCCCGGTGCAGGAGAGCTGACAGCTGTCCACACAGGAGTTCCGGAACGAACAGGCAGCCACGATCTCCGAGACGGCGTTGCCATGGATCGTGCCGCGCGCGTCGTCACCCTCGGCCACCATCGCGAACGACTCCACGGCCAGCCGTTCGACATCGAGCTTCATCTTGCGCATCTGCGTTCTCCGGGAAGTGTGATTCGAAGCACACGCCGCGGTGCGGCGCATGGGCTGGAAGTAGCCGGCGCGAAGCGCCCCGGGTCCCTCCCCCAGGTGTTTTGGGGGAGGGACAGGCGCCCTTGGGCGCCAGGGAGGGGGCCCCGCCGGCGCCCCTGGTCAGCAGACCTGCTGGCAGTTGTAGCCGGTGGCGCAGCTCCCGTTGCAGGAGAGGTCGCAGGTGTCCCCGGCACAACCGCTCGCGAGCGTACAGAAGCGAGTGGCTGCGTTGCCGTGGATCGTTCCACGCCCATCGTCACCATCGCCCCCCACCGCGAACGACTCCACCGCCAGCCGTTCGACGTCGAGCTTCATCTTGCGCATCGGTCGTTCTCCCAGATCGGGTGATTCGTTCGCGCCCAGCCCTGCGGCGCGGGAAGCATTGTGAAAATAGTCGGATTTAGATTGTGATCAATCGCTGGGACCGGGTGCGCATGCGTCCGGCCGGTTCATGAGCATGGCCGGAGCTCCGCGGTCCGACCCGGTGTCCGCCGTGGCGGTGGCGGGGGCTCAGGCGCGGCGTTGCCGGGGTGGCGTGAGGTACACGGCCGCGCTTCTCCGGGATGTCCGCGGCGGGGGAGAGGTTCGTTGACACCCGCCCCGGCCACGGGCTAGCTTTCCCGGCATCCCGTACCCCCCGCGCACTTCCTCCCCGGTTCCATGCCTGGATCCCAGCGACGCCACATCATGGACGCTCCGGCCGTGGAGCGCGCACTCGCGCGCATGGCCGACGACATCCTGCGTTTGGCGGCCGACGCCAGCGAGATCGTGCTGGTGGGGATCCACCGGCGCGGCGTGCAGCTGGCCGACCTGCTCACCGAGCGGGTGCGCGAGCGCGGCGACCTGGCGCTGGCTACCGGCTCGCTCGACATCACCCTGTACCGCGACGACCTGATGGTGGTGGGCCCGCGCCCGGTGGTGGGGCAGACGCGGCTCCCCGCGGGCGGCATCGACGGCCGCACCGTGTGCATCGTCGACGACGTGCTGTACACCGGGCGCACGGTGCGCGCGGCGCTCGACGAGCTGGCCGACTTCGGCCGGCCGCGCCGCACGCTGCTGGCCGTGCTGGTGGACCGCGGCGGGCGCGAGCTGCCGATCCAGGCCGACGTGGTGGGCGAGCGGGTGGAGGTGCCCGAGGGCGGGCGGGTGGAGGTGATGGTCCCCGAGATCGACGGGGAGCTGGGGGTGACCCTGGTGGAGGCGGCGGCCTGATGGCGCAGGAGCTGGTGAACCCCGCGCTGGGGAAAGACCTGCTGGGGCTGGAAGAGCTGACGCGCGAGCAGATCACCGCCATCCTCGACACCGCCGAGCGCTTCAAGGAGATCAGCGACCGCCCGGTGCGGAAGGTCCCCTTCCTGCGCGGCCGGACGGTGGTGAACGCCTTCTTCGAGAACTCCACCCGCACCCGCGTCTCCTTCGAGTTCGCCGAGAAGCGGATGGGCGCCGACACGGTGAGCATCTCCACCACCGGCAGCTCGGTGCAGAAGGGCGAGACGCTGGTGGACACCGCCCGCAACCTCGAGGCGATGCGGATCGACATGGTGGTGATCCGGCACGCATCCTCCGGCTCCGCGCGCTTCCTGGGCGAGCGCATCGAATCGAGCGTGATCAACGCGGGCGACGGGAAGCACGAGCACCCCACGCAGGGGCTGCTCGACCTGCTCACCATCCGCGACCACCGCGGCCCCATCGAGGGGCTGAAGGTGTGCATCTGCGGCGACGTGCTCCACTCGCGCGTGGCCCGCTCCAACATCCACGGACTCAAGCGCCTGGGCGCCCAGGTGGCCGTCTGCGGGCCGCTCACGCTGATGCCGCCCGACGTGGCCGAGCTGGGCGTGCACTGGTTCCGCGGCATCGACGAGGCCGTCGAGTGGGCCGACGTGCTCAACGTCCTCCGCCTGCAGCTCGAGCGCATGAAGGGCGGCTTCATCCCGAGTCTGCGCGAATACAACCGCATCTTCGGCGTCACCCGCGCCCGCGTGGAGGCCAAGAAGAACGGCGACCTGCTCATCCTGCATCCCGGCCCCATGAACCGCGGCGTGGAGATCGACAGCGACGTGGCCGACGGGCCGCACTCCGTGATCCTTCAGCAGGTGACCAACGGCGTGGCCGTGCGCATGGCGGTGCTCTACCTGCTGGCCGGCGGCCCCGGGCAGGACGTGGAGGGCGCCGCGTGAGCCGCGTGCTGATCCGCGGCGGCCGCGTGGTCGACCCGTCGCAGGGGATGGACGCCGTGCTCGACGTGCTGCTGGACGGCGGCCGCGTGGCGCGGGTGGGCGACGGCATCGAGCCCGGCGAAGGGACCGAGGTGGTCGACGCCTCGGGGCTGGTGGTCACCCCCGGGCTGATCGACGTGCACGTGCACCTGCGCGAGCCCGGCGGCGAGCACAAGGAGACGATCGAGAGCGGCGCGCGCTCGGCCGCGGCCGGCGGCTTCACCGCCGTGGTGGCGATGCCCAACACCGACCCGCCGATCGACTCTCCCGCCTCCGTCGGCTTCGTCCGGGCACGGGGCGCGGCGGCCGGGCTGGCGCGCGTCTACCCCTCCGGTTGCATCACCATGGGGCAGAAGGGCGAGCAGCTCACCGAGGTGGGCGAGCTGAAGGCCGCCGGCGCCGTCTGCATCACCGACGACGGGAGGCCGGTCTCCAACGCCGGGCTGATGCGGATGGCGCTGGAGTACGCGCAGAGCTTCGACCTCCCCGTGGCCGTGCACGCCGAAGAGCTGGCGCTGTCGCGCGGCGGGTCGATGAACGAGGGGATCATCGCCACCCGCCTGGGGCTGACGGGGATCCCCAACGCGTCCGAAGACGTGATGATCGCCCGCGACCTGCTGCTGGCCGAGCTCAGCGGCGGCCGGCTGCACATCCAGCACGTGGCCACCCGCGGCGGGGTGGAGATGATCCGCGTGGCCAAGGCCCGGGGCGTACGCGTGACCGCGGAGGGGAGCCCGCACCACTTCACGCTCACCGACGAAGCGGTGGCCTGGTACAACACCAACGCCAAGATGAACCCGCCGCTGCGCAGCGCCGCCGACCGCGACGCCGTGCGCGTCGGGGTGGCGGACGGGACGCTGGACGTGATCGCCACCGACCATGCGCCGCACCACTACGACGAGAAGGAGCAGGCCTTCGAAGACGCGCCCAACGGCATCGTGGGGCTGGAGACGGCCGTCGGCCTGGCCTACACCGAGCTGGTAGCCACGGGATTGATCGACCTCGCCACGATGGTGGAGCGGATGAGCTGCGCCCCGGCGCGCGCGATGTCGCTGGACCGCTTCGGCCTGGGCTCGCTGCGCGAAAGGTCGGCCGGCGACGTGACGATCCTGGACCCGCACGCCGAATGGACCGTGGACGCGACGGCGTTCCAGTCGCTCTCGCGCAACACGCCCTTCGGCGGCCGCAAGCTGCGCTGCCGCGCGGTGCGGACGATCGTGGCAGGGCGCACGGTGTGGGAGGTGGCGCCGTGAGCGTGCTCCCCTTCCGTGGCGCGGTGGTGCCGCGCGTGGACCCGCGCGCCTTCTGCGGCGGCGCCTGGCCCGCGGTGCGCGAGCTGGCCGATGGGCGCGACGTGGCCGGCTGCTACCTGGTCGCCGACAAGCAGCGCAAGGAGACGCGCAGCGCCAAGCCCTACCTCCACCTCGTCCTCGCCGACCGCACGGGGACGATCGAGGCCAAGGTGTGGGACGACGCCGAGCGCGTCGACTCCCTCTTCGCCGCCGAAGACGTGGTGGGGATCCGCGGGCGGACCAGCACCTACAACGGCAAGCTGGAGCTGACGCTCACGCTGGTGCAGCCGGTGGAGATCGGCGAGGATGACCTGGAGCTGTTCGTCCCCTCGTCGCCGCGCGACCGGAACGTGATGGGGAAGGAGCTGGACCTGCTGGTGGAGACCGTGGCCGACCCCGCGCTCCGCCTCCTCCTGCAGCGGATGACGGGGCGGAGGACCACGGTGGGGCGGCAGTACCGGCTTCACCCCGCGGCCAAGCGGAACCACCACGCCTACCTGGGCGGGCTGATGGAGCACTCGCTCTCCGTCGCCACCGCCGCCGACGCGCTCTGCGCGCACTACGGGAGGCAGGGCGCGCGCGTGGACCGCGACCTGCTGATCACCGGGGCGCTGCTGCACGACGTGGGGAAGGTGCGCGAGCTGACCGCCGGCCGCAGCTTCTCGTACACCGACGAGGGCCACCTGCTGGGCCACATCGTGATCGGCCTGCAGATGGTGGCGCGCGAGGCCGAGCAGATCCCCGGGATGGACGCGCAGCGGCTTCTCCACCTCCAGCACCTGATCGCCAGCCACCAGGGGCGGCACGAGTGGGCCAGCCCCAAGGTGCCGCAGACGCTGGAGGCGGTGATCCTGCACTACGCCGACGACCTGGACAGCAAGATGAACCCCGCCATCGCCCTGCTGAGCGGGGTGGACGGCGGCGGATGGAGCGCGTACGACCGCCACCTGGAGCGCAGCCTGTTCCAGCCCCCCGCGTTCCCGCGGAACGGGAACGTGGAGCCGGTGCCGGCGGCCGAGGTGGTGGAGGTGGTGCTCGACATGTTCCGTGGCTGACCGCACGCCGCGCCGAACCGCAAGGAAAGCCCCGATGACGACGCACGAGAACGGATCCGGCGACCACGTCCACGGCCTGGTGAGCCAGCGCGACCAGCTTCGCGGCTGGATCGCCAGGCTCGACGAGGTGCAGAGCGGCGCCCCCACCCGCGTGGCCGAGCGCGTGCGCGCCGACTACCAGGACCGGCTCCGCCGCGTGACCGAGGAGCTGTCGGCGCACGGCGAGGAGATCCAGCGCAACCTGCAGGACACGCGCGACCGCCTGGCCGCCGCCGAGGAGCGCCGCACCCAGGCCGGCGACGCGCTGGACGAGACGCGGCTGCGCCACCTGATCGGCGAGCTTGACGACGACGCGTGGGAGAAAGTGCGCGGGCCGCTGGAAGACGACGTGGCCGCCGCCGACGAGGCCGTGGCCGCCACCCGCGCCGAGGTGGAGCACCTGGCCACCCTTGCCAGCGAGATCGTGGGCCCCGACGAGGTGGAGGAGCCGGCCGCCGGCGAAGCGCTGGCCGCCGTCGCTGACGTGGCGGTCGATGAAGGTGACGACGGCGACGACGACGTGGGCGGCGACCTCCCGTTCTTCGCCGCCGAAGAGCCCACCGCCGCAGGACTGGGCTCCGGCACCGGCGACGCCGGCACCGACGACGAGGCCGACGGGTGGGAGCCCGAGCTGGAGCTGGCTGGCGGCGAGGAGCCCGTCGGCGGGATGGTGGACGCTGGAGCGTCGGCAGGTGAGACGTCGGCGAGCCCCTCGGGCGAAGAGCTGGCGGCGTGGATCAGCGAGGTGGAGGCCGAGAGCACCACCGGCGGCGGCAGGGATGCCGCCGCGGACGAACCGCAGCCTGCCGCCTCCGACGCGGGCGCCGGGTCGGCGGCGGACGACGCGGAGGGGTGGGATCCGTTCGCGAACGAGTTCGGCGGCTCGCCCGCGGCGCCCACCACGCAGCCGGGCGACGCGGCGCACGACCTTCCCTGGCTCGACTCGCTGGACGGCGGCGCCGCGGGGAAGTGGGCGCAGCCCGCCGCGAGCGAGGACGATGACCTCGCCTTCCTGAACGACCTCGACGCGCCGGCCGCCGGCGCCGGCGCGGCCCCCGCCGCCGATCTCGCCGCGGACGACCTGGCGTTCCTGGAGGAGCTGGACCGCGCGATCAGCGGCGGCGCCCAGCGCTCGCCGCAGGGGGGCTCGGGCGGCACCGGGCTGGGCGACTCCTTCCAGGGCGGCTCCGGCGGAACGCCCGAGAGCACGCAGGAGCAGCCCCGCAAGCGCGGCGAGGCGCTGCTGTGCAAGGAGTGCGGCGCCATCAACGAGCCCCAGGCCTGGTACTGCGAGATCTGCGGCAGCGAGCTCTGACGCCGATCTGACCGGATCATCGGAAGGACGCGAGCCCCCGTCCGGCATGGTGCCGGGCGGGGGCTCCGTCGTCGTCCCGAACTGCGTGGCGGCTTCGCCGCGAGTGCAGGAGAACGGGGAGTCAGGGGGAGGACTTCCTGGTAGTTCTCCCCCTGACTCCCTTTCCTCCGCTGCTCTGCGTTCATGCGGTTCGGACGGCCTGCGTCCCCGCCGATGCCGAGGAGACGAGCATGCACACAGAATCATCCTGGTAGTACTTCATCCCCCGTCCCGGCGCTTCGTCCCGGCGCCGTACCTCCGTACCCCCGCACCGCGGTCATCCCCGCAGCAGCCCGCGCACGACCTTGACCAGCGCCAGCGGCAGGTGCTCGGGGTGGTGCAGGATCATGTGGCCGCTGGCGCCGAAGATCCGCGACAGGTAGCTGCCGCCCTTCTGGTCCACCGTCACGCAGAAGGGAAAGATCCCCTGCGCGCGTGCTTCCACCACTGCCTGGCGCGTGTCTTCCACCGCGAATCGGCCCTGGTAGTGGTCCTCGTCGTTGGGCTTGCCGTCGGAGATGATCAGCAGCAGCCGGTGGCGGGCGCCCTGGCGCGCCAGCAGCGCCGACGCGTGGCGGATGGCCGCGCCCATCCGCGTGTACCCCTCGGGCCGCAGCGCCGCCACGCGCCCGCGCACCGCGTCGCCGTTCCGCTCGGCGAAGTCCTTCACCATGCGGACCCGCACGTGCTGCGCGCCCTTACCCGAAAAGGTCAGGATCGCGTACGGGTCGCCCAGTGCGTCGAAGGCCTCGCTGGCCAGGATCAGCGTCTCCATCTCCACGTCGATGATGCGCACGCGGTTCACGTGCTCCGTCGTGGACCCGCTGATGTCCACCAGCAGCAGGATCGACAGCTCGCGCCGCGCCGGGCGCACGGCCGCGTACAGGCGGTCGCTCACCGTGTGCCCGGTGCGCTGGTCGACCAGCGCGCGTACGCAGGCTTCCAGGTCCAGCTCCTCGCCCTCGCGCTGCTGCGTCAGCCGCAGCCGCCGGGCGCGCAGCCGCTCGAACTGCTCGCGGAGCCGCCGCACGGCCGCCGCGTGCGCCCGCAGGACCTTGCGCGCCCACTCGCCGTCGCCGGGCGCGGTGGCGGCGATCCGCACCCATGCGCCGTGCCGGCGGTACCGCCCCGCCTCGTAGTCCCACTCCGGGTATTCGATCCCCGCCGGGGCCGCACCCGCTTCCGTCTCGTCCGCCGTCTCCCGCTGGCTGCCGCCGGGGGCGCTCCCGCCCGCCGGGGGCGGGTCGCCCCCCGGCTCGCCCGGGTCGGCGCCCCCGTCCATGTGCGTGTCGCCACGCGGGTCGGCGATCTTCTGGCTGCCGGCCTCCAGCGGGTCGTTGGTGGGGGCCAGGGGCTTCCCCGCGTCGGCCGCGTCGTCGCTCCGCGCCGCCCGGCCGAACCTGGTGTTCTTCCCCACGTGCTTCATCAGCGGCTGGAAGCGCTGCACCAGCGAGCGACGTGGCGCGGCGGCCGCGCCTGGGGGCGGGAGCACCGTGCCCCACGCGTCCACCGGCGGCACACCGCGATACCGTGCGCTCTGCGACGCCAGCCGCGCGGCCGTCGCACGCGCCCACGCCAGCGACTGCTCGGGCGTGCTCTCGTTGATGACCTCGGGGAGCGCGGCGCCGGGCTGGCCGGAAAGGACGCCGCGGACGAGCGTCTCCACCTGGCGTTCGGCGGGGGTCAGCGAATCGACCGGCGGGCGGCGGTTCAGCGCGGCGGCGCGCTCGGCCGCCTGAGCACCGGCCAGGCCGGGGAGGGTGCGGGTGATGGCCTCTTCCACGGCCGCGCCTTCGGCCAGCAGGTACAGGTCGCGCACCAGCGGCGGCGCGTCGGCGGGCAGCGCCTGCGCCGTGCCGCGCACCAGGCGCTCGGCCTGCTGGATGGCGAGGATGCGGTACCGCGCCAGCGCGTCGTCGTTCTCCGGTTCCAGCCGTTCGGGGAGGAGGATGCGCGTCCCGTCGCTGGCGGCCAGCGGCGCCGAGGTGCGCAGGTGCGGCGGGACACGGCGGAAGAGGCGCCGCACCCGCGGCTCGCGCGGCGGCTCGGCCGCGGCCACGGTGATCGGGTGGCCGTAGACGCCGGCCAGCAGCAGCTCCAGCCGGCGGCGTACGTCGTTCAGCTCCACCGGCGCGGGGGCGTCTTCCGTCGCCGGCCGGTCATCCGCCCCTCGCCACCGGCGGGTGACCGCCGCGCGGATGCGGGCGAGCGCTCCGTTCGCCATCTGCCCGGCCCCCTAGAGCGTGGCGGCGATCAGGTCCTGGATCGCGGCGAGCAGGTCGGGGTCGTCGGTGAGGGGCGCCACCAGCCCGGCGCGGCACGCCTCGGCCGCGGGGATGCCCCCCGCGATCAGCCGCGCGGTCGACACCAGCAGCCGCGTGCTGGGCGCCTCGGCCAGCCCCTGGTCGCGCAGGGTGCGCACGCGCCCGGCCAGCCGCACCAGCCGCGCGGCGGTCTGCGCGTCCACGCCGCTCTCGTGCGCCACGATGGCGGCCTCGGTGGCGGGGGGATGGAAATCGAGCTCCAGCGACACGAAGCGCTGGCGCGTGCTGGGCTTCAGGTCCTTGAGCGCGTGCTGGTAGCCGGGGTTGTACGAGATCACCAGCTGGAACCCCGGCTCGGCCTCGATCAGCTCGCCGGTCTTGTCGATCGGCAGCAGGCGCCGGTCGTCGGTGAGCGGGTGGATCACCACGATGGTGTCCTGCCGCGCCTCCACCACCTCGTCGAGGTAGCAGATGGCGCCCATCCGCACCGCCGTGGTCAGCGGCCCGTCCACCCACACGGTCTCGCCGCCGCGAATCAGGTAGCGCCCGGTGAGGTCGCTGGCCGAGAGGTCGTCGTGGCAGGCGATGGTCACCAGCGGCCGGCCCAGGCGCCACGCCATGTGCTCCACGAAGCGCGTCTTGCCGCACCCGGTGGGCCCCTTGAGCATCACCGGCAGGCCGCGCGCGTGGCAGGCCTCGAAGACGTCGGTCTCGCGCCCCGCGGCCACGTAGTACGGCTCGGCGCCCGGCATCCTCACGCCCTCGGTGCCGTCCTGCATCCGTGCGCCGCCCACCCCGCGCCCGCGGGAGATGTCGATCTGCTGCGTCATCGAGCCTCTTGGGAGATGTCCGTCGTGGCCGCGTCATTCCGCCGCGCGTTGGAAGAACGCGCCCGCGCCCGATTCGGCCACGAACATGGTGGCAGGTACGGTGCCGCGTACAGTGTTCTCGCAAAACCTTTACATCCGCCCCGGATGTGGTCGACGCGTCCACGGGAAAGAACGGGCGCGCTGGATCGCCGGGGTAACCTGATCGCCGAGCGTTTTGTTTATTGACCGGAGATGATACGTGCAGTATCGTACACCTCCCACCTGAGTCTCCGATGGGAGCGAGCCGGATCGGTCCCGGCCCGCGGGCGTATCCTTCTTCAGAGAGAGGGCCGATGCGCAAGGTGCAGCTGAACCCCGACACGCTGCGGGTAGACACGTTCGACACCAGCCCGGCGGCGCTGGAAGGGCGGGGGACGGTACACGGCCAGTGGAGCCAGCCCGGCACCTGCGACGCCTTCGTGGCCACGTGCCAGTACGGCGGCACCTGCGGGCCCGGCTGCGGCACCCGCAAGTGCACCAGTCTCGAGTGCGTGTAGCCCGCCGTCGCGGATGACGACGAGCAGCCCGGGTCTCGTAACCCGGGCTGCTCGTTTTCATGCAGGCAGGGGGCGGACGCCTGTCGCCCTTCGTCCGATGCTAGCGGTGCCCCGTGCCTGGGGTGCGCGGCGCTTCGCGGCGCCGCGGAAGCTGGCATGCAGGGTCTCGGGCGCCGGCCAGCGGCCAACGGCCCACGCCGCCTTCTCGGGCGAGATCCAGCGGATCATCGTCAGCGCGCGGCGGTACGCGCCGGCCAGGTGGTAGTCGAGCAGCGGCTCGTGGTGCGCGATGCGGTTGCGCAGCAGCCGGATCGACTCGGCGCTCGCGTGCATCACCGCGCGGCCGATGTGCGGAGGCGCGAAGGGAAATGACCGCGCGAACTCGCGCTGCCACACCCGCTGCTCGAAGCGCGAGGTGAGCATCGAGACCCAGAAGTAGTACGTCTGCCCCGCCACCACGTCGCCGGTGGACAGCCGCTGCACGCCACGGGTCTTCTCCAGCTTGCGACGGTTTCCCTCGAAGGTGGCGCGCTCGTGGGCGGGGAGGGTGCGCAGGAACCCCTGCGAGTACGGCCACTGCGCGCCGAACTGCGATTCGAGCGCCCGGTTCACCGCGTTGCGCAGGGCGACCTCGTTGGCGTGCAGGATGGGGTGCAGCGCGGCGGCGGCGCGCATGTTCCACGCGTACAGCTCCAGCGCCTGCCGCGCGTTGCCGTGCGCATGCCGCATGTACGTGGTGAGGCGCGCGGGCGAGATCGCCTCCCGCAGCGCGGCCAGCTCACGCGCGGTAGAGGGGTACTGCACGGGCTTGACGACGGGTTCTGGATTTGCCATATTGGAGCCGTGAGCCTTCGGATTTGCGCCCGCTAGCGGGTTCCCCGGAGGACAACGGAAGTCCTGGAGCGGGTGGGGGGTTTAGT
>DASWMA010000388.1:0-2530 GCA_036399995.1 Longimicrobium sp.
CGCGTGTCAGGTCTCGCCTTCAGTGGGAACGGCCGGCGAATGGGTGCCGTGTTCCACAACCGGGTGGTGCTCGTCTGGTCCGTAGGGAAGAAACCACGGCGGTTGGATCTCGCAATGGTGTCCGGCGGCGAGCTCCTGCAGGAAAGCTTCGCCCTGGATCGCAAGGGCGAGCAGATCGCGGTCGGCCTCAGGGATGCACTGCTGCTGCGGAGGGTGGGCGATGACATCGGCGCAGTGCGGCGGCTCGACGCACCGCCGCGTGAGAACGGGATGCTGTCCTTCAGCCCCGACGGATCGGTGCTGACGGGTACGGGGAGCGCGGGCGAACATCAGGACAACCTGCAGACGGTGGTCTTCTGGGACACGGACACCGGAGAACAGATCGGCGAGATGGTACTGGAAGGCAGGGGGAGGGCCGATCCGGTCGCGTTCACCCCCGACGGGACCGCCCTTCTGGTTGCGGGGACGACCCAGTCCATGTGGCGCCTGCACCCGGACACCCTGCGACGCCGGGCCTGCAAAGTCGTGGGCCCGTATCACGTCCCGCGCGAGTGGCTCACACGTGTGGGAACCCGCCGTTCCCCGTGCGAAGGGCTGTAGCGTCCGGTCCGTGCGAGGAGCGGACGCTACGGACTTCCCCTGGCGTGGTGTCGGGCAGCGGCAGCATCCCGCTGGGCGTGCTGGAGGAGAGCGTCCGCCCCTGGATCGCCGCCGAGAAGGCGCGGCCGTAGCGGTCTCGAATCTCCAGACGCGAAGCCGCCGGGGCGGGAGCGCTCCCGCCCGGCGGCTCGTCTGTTCTCACCGGCCGGAGCGCGGGTTGGTCGTCATGGCCGGCGCCGGACGCGGGTCGTCTCGCGGGGTTTCGCGGACGCCGCGCCGACCGTGTTCAGCATCACATACGAGATGGACCGCTACATCGCCCGACCCTGGCCCCTCGACGCACCGCGCGCGGCGTCACGGCGCCAGCTCGTACACGTTGCCGTCGGCCAGCAGGTAGAAGCGCCCGCCGCGCCACACAACCCGCTCGCCGAGGGCCACCGCGCCCACGTCAAACATCGTCCCGCCGCCGGAGACGAAGCGGCGGCTCCCCACCCGGAACACCACCGAGCCGTCGGCGCCCAGCGCGTCGACCTGGCCGCGAGTGTCTTCGGCGCTCAGCCGCTGCAGGTCGCCCGCGGGCGAGCGGCGGTACACCGGCGCGCGGGTTCCCGTGATGTCCAGGAAGCGCACGAACGCCACCCACCCGCCCCGGGCGTCGTAGTGCGCGCCGCGGCTCACGATGGGGGTGCCCGGGGTGATGTAGTTCACCGGCGGCATCAGGAACTCGTGCCCCCCCGCGTGCAGCAGCGCGATCCCCGTCCAGTCGGAGGCCGGGTCGGAGATGCCGTAGACCACGTTGGGCCCATCGATCACCGGAGGGAGCACGTTGCCCCGCCCGCTGGGCGCCACCCGCGTGGTCACGAGCTCGTTCGACGTGCCGCGGAACAGCCACAGCCGGCCGAGATCGGTCCATGCCACGTGGCCGTTCGCGTCCACGTCCACGCTCGAGAACGAAAAGTCGCTCACCTCGGCCAGCACGCGGGTGGTGCGCGTCGCCAGGGTGCGGCGCAGCACCCGGGTGCGGGTGGACCACGCCAGCCACTCGCCGTCCACGTCCCAGTCGCGCACCGGCCCCAGCGCCACGTGGGTGCCGTCCAGCCACTCGTGCAGCCCCAGCCCTTCGGCGGCCGAGTCCACCACCACCGCTCCGCCCGGCACCAGCCTCCCCTGCGCCGGCCTCCACCCTGCCGGGCCGTTCACCACCTGGTCGGCGCCCGAAGCGAGGGTGCGCACCTTCAGCACCGCCGGGGCACCCCGGTCGTCGCGCCACAGCAGGCGGGTGCCGTCGGCGTCGTACACGCGGCCGGGCACCTGCGCCACCAGCACGCGACTGCCGCCGGTCACCACCGTGGCGGTGAAGGTGGCCTGCAGCGCGCCCACGGTGGCCGTGAGCGTCTGGGTGCCGAGCGCGGGGCCCAGCGTCCACTGGGCCGTAGCCACGCCGTTCTGCGGGAACCCCCCCGAGCGGGACAGGGCGGGGGTGACGGAGCCGCCGCCCGAGGTCACCTGCCAGCGCACCGGCACGTCGGGCACCCCCGCGTCGCCGTTGGCGAGCAGGGCCGATACGGCGAGGGTGAAGCCGGCGCGGGCCGTCTCGCCGCTGCCGGAGAGCGCCCGGATGGCGGTCGCCGCCCACGACGTGAAGCGCACCGGCGCCGCGCCGGGGATGGACGCCTGCGCCATCTGGCGGAACTCGGCGGGGCCCAGCACCCACTCGCCGCGGGCGACCCCCCCGGTGTCGGAGGTGGTGGTGGCTTGGCGGAAGGTGCCGCCCCCCGCGGTGGTGGCCCACGACACCGTCGCGCCGGGCACCCGGTTGCCGTATGCGTCGCGCACCACCACCGCGATGGAATCCTCCACCAGCGACCCCGCCGCCCCGGCCACCATGGTGTCGCCGTTCAGCGGCACGATCGAGGCGGGCGCCGCGGGC
>DASWMA010000389.1:0-6572 GCA_036399995.1 Longimicrobium sp.
CGCACCGCGCAGCCGGCGCTGGCCGTGGCGCTCGGCGGCGCCGCGGTGGAGGCGATCCTGAGCGTGGGCGACACGGTGCCGGGCGGCTTCGTCTATCCCCCCATCCCCGACGGGCTGGGCGGATACGCCGAGGGCGGCCGGCTGATCCTCTTCAACAGCCACGAGACCGGGGTGGCGGGGGTTCCGGGGACGGACGGGGTCGCGAGGTTCACCTACGCCCGCGTGTCGCGGCTGGTGCTGGACCGGGCCACGCGGACGGTGCTGGGCGGGTCGTACGCGGTGGACGCGCAGGCCGGGTACCGCAACCTGTGCTCGGCCACCTGGGTGGGCGCGCGCGAGGGGATGCCGGGGGGCTGGTTCCTGACCGGCGAAGAAACGCTGGGGGTGGGGAAGGACGGGATCCAGATCGCGGTGGGGAAGACGGGGCAGGTGGTGGAGATGCCCTGGATGGGCCGCTTCGGGCACGAGAACACGGTGGCGATCCCCGGCTTCGGCAGCCGCGTGGTGCTGGCGGGGCTCGACGACACGCGCACCCGCTCGGAGCTGTACCTGTACGTGGCCGCCAGCGAGGCGGGGGTGCTGACGGGGACCGGAACGCTGTACGTGCTCACCTCGGCGCACGCCGCCAACGTGGGGCAGCTCACGCCGGGGCAGGCGGTGGAGGGCCGCTTCGTGGCCATCCCCGACGCGGCTGCCCTGTCGTCGGCGCAGCTGCAGGCGGCGGCGGACGCGCTGGGGGCGATGCGCTTCGCGGGGATCGAGGACGGCGACTACGACCGGCGCCCGGGCGTCTCCACGCCCACCCTGTACTTCGTGGACACGGGCTCGCCGGCGGCGCCCAGCACCGCGGCGCCGTGGGACCCGTTCGGCTCCATCTACCGGCTGGAGCTGAACCCGGCCGACCCCACGCGCGCCCGCCTGGTGCTGCTGGCGCGGTCGCAGGGCCCGGCGTCCGGCTGGGCGTCGCCCGACAACGTGGGCACCAGCGCGCGCTCGCTGATGGTGCAGGAAGATCCCTCGCACCCCGCCTGGGAGCGCGCCGCGCAGATCTTCCGCTTTCCGCTGGGCGCGGACGGCGCCCTGGGCGCGCCTCAGCCGGTGGCCGCGCTGCAGAACCCGGATTGCCGCTACAGCGCGGGCCTCTGCTGGGAATCGAGCGGGATCGTGGACGCGTCGGCCTGGTTCGGCGAGGGGACGTGGCTGTTCGACGTGCAGGCGCACTCGCGCCCCGAGCCGCGCCTGGGCATCACGCGCGGGAGCGGCCAGCTGCTGCTGCTGCTCGCGCCGGGGAGCTGATCCCGGTTTCCCCGGCGATCGCCCTTGACGAAGTCGGCAGGCCCGCCTCGAATCGTCCCGGATCCCTGAGATCCGGTGGGCGGACCAGCGTCGCCAACGGGGGCCACACGGAGGAACGGAGTACAACGGAGGGAACGGAGAAGCTGCGACGACGTTCCTCCGTTTCCTCCGGTCTTCTCCGTTCGTCCGTGTGACCTCGGCAGTGCCGGCACATCGGCCGAAAATCCGGACTTGCGATCACGATCACGCCCACCCTTACGATGCCGCTGACTCCCTGCCGCCAGTGCGGCGCCCCCATCTCCCCCCATGCCCCCGCATGCCCGGCGTGCGGGGCCACGGCGGATCCCGCGCCCCTCGCGGCGTACCAGCCCCGCCCGCCGGAGCCGGAGCGCCCCTGGTGGAAGACCGGGTCCGGATGGGGGACCGCCGCCGGATGGCTGGTGCTGCTGGGCGTGTGCGGGTTGATCGCGCTCGTCGCGTTCCGCGCATCGTCGGCCGCCGACCGGCGGAAGACGGAGGGGGCGGAGGTGGCGCGGGAAATGGAGCACCTGCTCACGGCGAACGCGTGGATCCGCGACACGACGGACAGCGCGCCGATGCCCGACAGCGCCGGCTGGCCGGTGCCCACCTCCCAGCGGGCCAGGCGGATGTGGGTGGTCAACCGGATGCTGGTGGAGCGCACGCGGTGGGAGCGGGAGGTGATGAGGCGGCACGGCGTCCGGCCTTCCGCGCCGCCGTCGTGGAACACGCCGCACTACCGGGCGAACGCGCGCGCCTACCCCCAGGTGGGGAGGTCCCTGGAAAGCCGCGTCGCGGCGATGAGGGAGCTCGAGAAGAATTCCGCCGCCTGGATGGAGGCGCGCATCGCGGCGCTGGCGCGCGAGTCGGGGATGCCGGCCGCCGAGATCCGCGGCATGTTCCCGGCCGACTTTGCCCGCCGCGCGCCGGGCGAGACCGAGGTGGCGGAGGCCATGCTGGAGCTGCACCGCAGCCTGGTGCGCATGGACCCGCGGGTGCGCCCCGCCGGCGGGAAGATGCTGAGCTACGAGAGCGAGGCCGACCTGCGCCGCGTGCAGGAGCTGGAGGGGAGGCTCAGAGACGCGGTCAACGCCGCGATCCAGGGGCGGCACGCGAAGGCCGCCGAGGAGACCAACGCCCTCTCCCCCGTGTACAACCGATGATACGACGTCACCCGCCGTCGTTCTGGTTCCAGGGCTGAAGAAGCTCACGCAGAGCAGCAGAGAAGCAGAGGAGATTGTTGTTCTCTGCTCCTCTGCTGCTCTCTGTGAGCCATGTCAACCCTGCAATCCCGCCCCGCCGCGCTGTAGATTCCCCCCGCCGTACTTTCGCACGTTCGCACTCTCGCACTTTCGCACTGATCCGGATGTACGCCGAAAAGATCGCCTCCGAGCTGGGCCTGCGCCTGCCGCAGGTACGCGCCGCCATCGAGCTGCTGCTGGAAGGGAACACCATCCCGTTCATCGCCCGCTACCGGAAGGAAGCCACAGGCGAGCTGGACGAGGTGCAGCTGCGCGACGTGCGCGACCGCCACGAATACCTGGCCGAGCTGGACGACCGCCGCGCCGCCATCCTCAAGTCCATCGACGAGCAGGGGAAGCTCACCCCCGAGCTGAAGGCCGCCATCGAGCGCGCCGACACCAAGCAGGGGCTGGAAGACCTGTATCTCCCCTACAAGCCCAAGCGCCGCACCCGCGCCACCATCGCCGCCGAGAAGGGGCTCCTTCCCCTGGCCGAGCTGCTGTGGGCGGGAGAGACGAGCGACGCGGAGCTCGCCGCCGCCGCGGCCGGGTTCGTCAGCGCGGAGAAGGGCGTCGCATCGGTCGATGACGCGCTGGCGGGGGCGCGCGACATCGCCGCCGAGCGCATCAGCGACGACGCGGCCACGCGGGCGTACGTGCGCGAGCAGGTGTGGGAGAAGGGTGTGCTGGAGAGCCGGGCCGCGCGCGGCAAGGAGAAGGAGGTCAGCAAGTTCCAGGACTACTACGACTTCTCGGGCCCCGTGAAGTCGCTCCCCAGCCACCGCATCCTGGCCGTCCGCCGCGGCGAGGCCGAGGAGTTCCTCACCGCGCGCATCGTGGCGCCCGACGACGAGATCGTGGCGGCGCTGCGGCGCAAGCACACCACCGGCCACCGCGCGCCCGAGCAGATGAGTCTCGCCATCGAAGACGCGTACCGGCGCCTGATCTCCACCTCGGTCGAGGTGGAGATCCGCATGGAGCTGAAGACGAAGGCCGACGAGGAGGCGATCGCCATTTTCGGGAAGAACCTGGAGGCGCTGCTGCTGGCGCCCCCCGCCGGCGAGCGCAGCGTGCTCGGCGTCGACCCGGGCTACCGCACGGGGTGCAAGCTGGCGGTGGTGAGCAACACCGGCGCGCTGCTGGCCACCGGCCACGTCTACCTGCACCAGGAAGACCGGGCGAAGCGCGACCTGGTGAAGGTGATGGAGGAGCACCGCATCGAGCTGGTGGCGGTGGGGAACGGCACCGCCAGCCGCGAGACGGAGAAGCTGGTGAAGGACGCCGTCCGCGAGCTCCCGGCCGAGCGCCGGCCGGTGGTCGTGTCGGTGAACGAGGCGGGGGCGTCGGTCTATTCGGCCAGCGACGTGGCGCGCGAGGAGTTCCCCGAGCTGGACCTGACCATGCGCTCGGCCATCTCCATCGCGCGGCGGCTGCAGGACCCGCTGGCCGAGCTGGTGAAGATCGACCCCAAGTCGATCGGCGTGGGGCAGTACCAGCACGACGTCAGCCAGACGCGGCTCAAGCGGCGGCTGGACGAGACGGTGGAGAGCTGCGTGAACCGCGTGGGGGTGGAGCTGAACACCGCCTCGCCCGCGCTGCTGGGCTACGTGGCGGGGATCGGGCCCACGGTGGCGCAGCGCATCGTGCAGCACCGCGACAGCAACGGCCCGTTCAAGTCGCGGAAGGCGGTGCTGAAGGTGACGGGGCTGGGGCCCAAGGCGTTCGAGCAGTCCGCCGGCTTCCTGCGCGTGCGCGGCGGCGACCACCCGCTCGACGCCAGCGCCGTGCACCCCGAGCGCTACGCCCTGGTGGAGCGGATCGCCGCGGACGTCGGCGTCGATCTCAAGTCGCTGGTCGGCAACGAGGCCGCCGTGGCGCGCATCGAGCCGCGCAGGTACGTGGGCGACGAGGTGGGGCTCCCCACGCTGCAGGACATCCTGGCCGAGCTGCGCAAGCCGGGGCGCGACCCGCGCGAGGGCTTCGAGGCGCCGCAGTTCCGCGACGACGTGCAGAAGGTGGAGGACCTGAAGGAGGGGATGGTGCTGCAGGGCACCGTGACCAACGTGGTGGCGTTCGGCGCCTTCGTGGACGTGGGCGTGCACCAGGACGGGCTGGTCCACGTCTCCCACCTTTCCAACCGCTTCGTGAAGGACCCCAACGAGGTGGTCAAGCCCGGCGACCGCGTGACCGTGCGCGTCCTTTCCGTGGACGTGGCCCGCCAGCGCATCGCCCTGTCGATGAAGGACCCCGCCGCCGGCGACGCGCGCCCGGCGGGGCAGGGGAGGCCCGCGGAGGGCCGCCGCAACGAGCCCGCCCGCAAGCCCGAGGCGAAGAAGCCCGAGCCGCCGAAGCCCGCCACGCCCGGCGTGGCGCCCAACGGGATGCGCATCGTCACGAAGAAGTGATCGATACCGGCTTGGTCCACCTCCCCCCGGCAGTTTTGGGGGGAGGTCGGAGAGGCGGACAGCCGTACCGTCCGCGAATCTCCGGGTGGGGGCCAGGCCTGCGTCGCGCACCGGAGCAGGCCCGCGGCTCTCCGTCCACCGGCGGCTGAAGCCGCAGCAACGACGACGAAAAGCCTCGCAAACTGCGCGAGGCTTCACTCACCGTGGTCGGTGCTTCACTGGATGACCCGCCGTTCCGCCGATCCGGGTTCGTGAGATGACCACGCCGCCGTACCGCATCGTCACGCCGCGCATGGTGCTCCGCTGCTATTCGCCGGCGGACGCGGTGCTGCTGGACACCAGCGTGCGCGAGAGCCTGGAGCACCTGAGGCCGTGGATGCCGTGGGCGCACGCCGAGCCCGAGGAGCTGGAGGTGAAGGTCCAGCGGCTGCGCATGTTCCGCGGGAAGTTCGACCTGGACCAGGACTACATCGTCGGCATCTTCACCCCCGACGAGACGCGGCTGATCGGCGGCACGGGGATGCATCCGCGCATCGGGCCCGACGCGCTGGAGATCGGCTACTGGATCCACGTGGACGAGGTGGGGAAGGGGTACGCCACCGAAGCGGCGGCCGCCCTCACGCGCGTGGCGTTCGAGGTGGCCGGGGTGCGGCGGATGGAGATCCACTGCGACCCGGCGAACGTGGCCAGCGCCGCCGTGCCGCGGAAGCTGGGCTACACGCTCGAGGCCACCCTGCGCGCGCGCACGCCCACCGAGACGGGCGCCCTGCGCGACCGGATGGTGTGGTCGCTCTTCCGCGAAGACTATCCGCGCACCCCCTGCGCCACGGCCGAGCTGCAGGCCTTCGACGCCGCCGGCCGCCGCGTGCTCTGATGCGATCCCAATGAAGAGCGGTTGGAAACCGAACTGCACTTGTTTCACACGGAGGGAACGGAGTCAACGGAGTCAACAGAAATGAAGTTCTCCGTTGACTCCGCTCACTCGGTGTGAAACCACTCTCGAACTCTGATGGGCTCACGGAGGACATCGAGGAGAAGACGAAGCCGGCGCAGCCCATCGGGGCCGCGCCGGCTTCGTTCCGTCGTAGCTGAGCCCGCGCCCGCGCGGACGGCCGGGCGCTACCGCAGCAGCGGATACGGGTTCTGCGGGGCGCCGCCCCAGTACCGCTTCGGGTCGGCGGTGGTCGACACCTCGAAGTGGAGGTGGTAGTTGCCGGGGCCGGCGTCGCCCGTGTTGCCCACGTAGCCCAGCACCTGGCCGCGGCGCAGCGGCTGGCCCTCGGCGATGCCGGGGGCGTAGCGGTCGAGGTGGGCGTAGTAGTAGATGGTGCGGCGGTCCGGTGCCAGGTGGTACAGCGTGATGCCGCCGCGGACGCTGTTGAACAGCTTCATCACCACGCCGTCGGCCACGGCCACCACCGGGATGCCGCGCGGGGCCATGATGTCGATGGCGTCGTGCCGCCGGCCCTGCCCGCGCGACTGCTCGTAGGTGTCCACCAGGTTCGCCGCCGTCACCCCCTGCACGGGGATCAGGAGCCCCATGGCACCCCCCGCGGCGGCCACCGGCCCGGCGGGAACGTCCACCGGCGCGACTCCGGGGACGGGCACCTCA
>DASWMA010000390.1:0-5112 GCA_036399995.1 Longimicrobium sp.
CCCCCGCTCCGCGGGGGAGGGGGAGCACTGCAACTGCGGATTACGCGCGAAGTTCACCCCCTCCTGCGAAGCGGGAGGGGGCGAGCGCTCAAAGGCGCGGGGGGAGGGCCCCGCGGGGCGGAGGGAACGCGCGGTCGTAAGGGAGCACTTCCGTCGTGGAGCACGCATCGGCGCTGGAGTCGGCCGGTGACCTACCTCGCCTTCCATGCCGTCTTCATCCTCCCGCCGATCGTGGCGCTCGCAGTCTGGCTGTGGCCGCGCAGGGAGTTGCTGCCGCGGCGGGCGAGGTGGGCGCTGCCGGCCATCGCGCTGATCGCGTTCACCTACACCACGCCGTGGGACAACTACCTCGTGGCGCGCGGCGTGTGGCGCTATGGGGCCGACCGGGTGCTGGGCGTGGTGGGGTACGTGCCGGTGGAGGAATACCTCTTCTTCATCCTCCAGCCTTTCCTGGTAGGGCTCTGGTTCCTGGCCATCCTCATTCATCGGTCGCCGTCGAACGGCGCGGCGCCCGCGGTGGCGTTCGTGCCGGCGGAGTTCCTGGCGCTGCGCGACAGCTTCGCCGCCGCCGGGGTGCGGGTGGCGGGCGCGGCGGCATGGCTGATCGTCGCGGCGATCGGAGTCGTCGCGCTGCAGTGGGAGGGGGGGACGTACGCGGGGCTGATCCTGGCGTGGGCCGCGCCGGTGCTGGCGGGGCTGTGGATCTACGCGGGCGGGCAGGTGTGGGAGCGGCGCCGCGCGTGCCTGCTCGGCATCGCCGTGCCGACGGTGTACCTGTGGGTCGCGGACGCCATCGCCATCCGTCTGGGCATCTGGTCGATCGACCCGCGGCTCAGCACGGACGTCCACGTCGCCGGGCTGCCGGTGGAGGAGGCGACCTTCTTCCTGGTCACCACCATCCTGGTGATCGTCGGCCTCGTCGCGCTGCTGTATCCGCCGGCCGACGCGCTGCGTGCGCCCCGCGCCGCGGTGCGCTCGTGAGCGGCCGGGGGAGCCCCGACTACGACGTGATCGTCTGCGGCGCGGGGCACAACGCGCTGATCACGGCGGCGTACCTGGCGCAGGCCGGCTACCGCGTGGGCGTGTTCGAGCGGCGGCACATCGTGGGCGGCGCGGTGGCCACGGAGGAGATCGTCCCCGGCTACCAGTTCGACATCGGCGGGAGCGCGCACATCCTGATCCGCCTCACCCGGATCGTGGAGGAGCTGGGGCTGGAGCGGTACGGGCTGGAATACCTGGAGCTCGACCCGCTCTTCTTCGCCCCCTTCCCCGACGGCGACTCGCTGTTCATCCACCGCAGCCTCGACCGCACGGCCGACGGGCTGGAGCGGAAGTGGCCGGGCGAGGGCGAGGCGTACCGCCGCTTCATCGACGAATGGACGCCGTTCGCGCGGACGGTGCGCGACCTCTTCCTTTCCGTGCCCAGCCCGTTCGAGCTGGGGCGGAAGATGGTGTTCGGCAAGGCGGTGAAGGGCGACTGGCGGGAGGCGCTGGGAACGATCCTGAGCCCGTACGGCGAGGCGGTGGACCGCTATCTCACGCAGGAGAAGCTGAAGGCGCCGCTGGTGTGGATGGCGGCGCAGAGCGGCCCCCCGCCCACCGAGCCGCTGACCGCGCCCTTCCTCCTCTGGCAGCCGCTCTACCACGAGGGTGGGATCGCCCGCCCCCGCGGCGGCAGCGGGATGCTGACGCAGGCGCTCGCCCGCCACGTCCTCGCCCATGGCGGCGAGATCCACACCTCGTCGCCCGTAGACCGGATCCTGACCGAGGGAAAGCGCGCGGTGGGGATCGTCACCGGCGGGCGGACGGTCTCGGCGCGGGCGGTGGTGAGCGGGACGCACGCGATGGAGACTTTCGGGCGCCTGCTGCCACCCGAGCACCGTCCGCCGGGCGCGAGCGGGATGCGCACCGGCAACGGCTTCGGCGCCATCCTCCGCCTGGCGCTCAGCGAGCCGGTGCGCTACGCGGCCCACCCCGGCGACGAGGCGCGGACCGCGCTGCAGCTGATCTGCCGCGACCGCGCGCAGATCAACGCCGCCTACGCCGACTACCTGCGCGGCGAGCCCACCCGCGACCCGCCGCTGGTGGCGATGACGTTCAGCGCGGTGGACGACTCGCTCGCCCCGCCCGGCGGCGAGGTGCTGTGGCTGTGGGCGCAGTACTACCCCTATGAGCTCTCCGGCGGCGCCACCTGGGACCAGATCGGGCCGCGCGTGGCGGACACGATCCTGGACACCTTCGAGCAGTACGCGCCGGGAACGCGCGACAAGGTGGTGGGCAGCCTCTTCCAGCACCCGGTGTGGCTGGAGCGCGAGCTGGGGCTGCTGCGCGGCAACGTGATGCACCTGGAGATGACGGTGAGCCAGATGTTCGCGCTGCGCCCGTTCGTGGGGATGGCCGGCTATCGCACGCACCTGAAGGCGCTGTACATCACCGGCGCCAGCACCCACCCCGGCGGCGGCATCATGGGCGCCAGCGGGCGGAACGCGGCCAGGGTGGTGCTGAAGGACCTGAGCAGAAGGAAGGTGTGAGCCGGGCCGGCGGAAGCGGGAGTCGGGGTGGGAAGGGCGAATGAATTCGCTGCAACAACTACACGAAGTCCGCCTTCGCGGACTACCCGCTTCGGCTCATGCCGAGATATCCGCGCACGGTACCGGCATCCGAGGGCCCTCTCCCTGGCGCTTCGCGCCTGTCCCTCCCCCAAAACAACCTGGGGGAGGGACCTGGGCTCGCTTCGCTCGCGGCTACCTCGAGTGCGCCATGAGGCGGGTGCCGTGCGCCGGAATTGCGGCGGCTCCGAAGCCTGTAGTCCGCGAAGGCGGACTTCGTGTGGTTGTTGCCGCGGTTTCAACCGCCCGGGCGAACCTCCGCCGGCACCTCTGTCTGCGCCACCATCGGAAGGCGCACGGTGAACACGGCGCCATGGCCCAGCTCACTCTCCACCTCGATGTCGCCGCCCATCTTCCGGATCAGCTCGCGCGAGATCGCCAGCCCCAGGCCCACGCCCTCCGGGGCATCGTCCTCGGCGCCGGGGAGGCGGTAGTACGGCTGGAAGATGGCGGCGAGCTTCTCGGCCGGGATGCCGGGGCCCGTGTCGGCGACCGTGATGGCGCCCCAGTGAGCGCCGTCGGCCTCGCGCACCGAGGTGCTGACGCGGATGCTTCCGCCCGGGCTCGTGTACTTGATCGCGTTCCCCAGCAGGTTCACCAGCACCTGCCGCAGCCGGTCGGGGTCGGCTTGCAGCGTCATCTCCGCAACGCCGTCCACGCCCAGCGACTGGTTCCGGAGCGAGGCGATGGGGTGCACCATCAGCACCGCCTCCTCGATCACCGTGCCCGCCGACACCGAGCCGGCGTGGATCCGCACCACGCCCGCGCTGAGCCGCGTCATCTCCAGCACGTTCTCGAGCACGGCCAGCAGGTGGCGCCCGCTCATGCGGATGCGCCCCAGCGCCTCGCGCTGCCGGTCGGAGACGGAGCCCAGGATCTCCATCTCGATCAGCTCGGCGTACGAGTCGATCGCGTTCAGCGGCGAGCGCAGGTCGTGCGAGAGCGTGGCCAGCGCCCGGTCGCTCGCGTCGTCGCCCGCGCCCGCGCCCTGCACCGCGCGCGTCCGCCCTTCGCGCTCACGGCGCACCTCCTCTTCCAGCCGCGCGTTCTCGAGCGCCACCGCCACCGGGTCGGCCGCCGCCGACAGGAGCCACTCGTCCTCCTCGTCGAACGGCCTGTCGCCGGGCCGCACCACCGCCAGGAGCCCGGTGACCGTCCCGCGGGCCACCAGCGGAACCCCCATGAAGCACTCCGGAGGGTAGTCGCCGAGCAGCCCCTGCAGCCGCCGCACCAGGGTCTCGTCCACGGCGTCGCCGAAGCGCCGCAGCGCCGCTTCGTCCACCCCCTGCGACGCACGGACGCGCAGCAGGCCGTTCTCGTCGGCCAGCATCACCAGCCCCCGCTCGGCGTCCAGCAGCGCGGCGGTGCGGTCGGCGGCCAGCCGCAGCACCTCGTCCATGGTGCGGGTGTAGGTGAGCGCGCGGCTGAGCTCCGTGAGCCCCTGGAGCTTCCCGGCGCGGCGGTCGGCGGGCGGGGCCGGTGGCGTCGCCCGCGGGGCGTCAGACGACACGGATCCCCTCGCCGGTGATCTCCACCTCGCGCACCCGGGGGTCGTGCCCGCTCCCGCGCGTCTTGATCACCCGCAGCTTGCGGTGGGTGCGGTCGTGGGCGATCCCCGCCTCGAGCAGCAGGATGTTGTCGGAGAGGTGGCTGAACGGCGCGTCGATCGAGTACCCGCCCGTGATCCCCGGGCGCGCCGTCTCGAAGGTGATGATGGCGGTCACCCCGTTCACCGCGAAGTGCTGCGACAGGGCGTACAGGTAGTCGTGCAGGCGCTGCGCGTCGCGCACGGCGGTCACCAGGTCGCCCACCGCGTCGATCACCACGCGCTTCACCCCCCGCTCGCGGATCAGGGCGAAGACGTCGTCCACCAGGGCGTCGATCTGCAGCTCGACCGGCGAGTGGTAGAGGAGGTGCAGGCCGGGCGTGGCGGGGTCGGTGCCGAAGCCCTGCACCAGGAACTCCAGCTGCGTGGGGTTCTCCTCCAGGTGCACGTACAGCCCCGGCTCGCCCCCCCGCACGCCGTCGAGGATGAACTGCAGGGCGATGGTGGTCTTCCCGGCGCCCGTAGGCCCGCCCAGCAGCGTGGTGCTCCCGCGCCAGAGCCCGCCCCCCAGCATCTCGTCGAGCCCCGCCACCCCGGTGGCCACGCGCTCGCGCACGATGGAGTAGCCCCGCGGCGTCTGCGGGCTCACCAGCCGCCGCGAGATCTTCACCCCGCCGGAGGTCAGGCGCAGCGCGTGCAGCCCCTCGCGGTAGCTGCTGCCGCGCAGCTTGCGCACGCGGAAGAAGCGGTCGTCGCGCATCCCCGTCTCGTGGCGCAGCAGCTCCACGATCCCGTCGGCCACCACGAACTCGGGGTAGACGGCCATCTGGTCGCCGGCGTACTCGCCCACCAGGAACGCGGTGGTGTCGTAGGCGGTGAGCAGCCCGGCCAGGTCGTGCACCACGCGCCGCATCTCGGCCATGGAGTTGGAGATGTCGTGCAGCGCCTTGAACGAGT
>DASWMA010000391.1:0-8795 GCA_036399995.1 Longimicrobium sp.
TCACGTTCATCACGCGGCTCACCTCGGCCACCGCCTGCACGCCCACGGCCAGCGCTCCGTACGTCTTGCTCCCCGCCGGTTCCAGGATGCGGTCGGCCACCTCGCGCTGCACCATCAGCACGATCATCCGCGGCCGCGGGCGGCGCTCCAGGAGCGAGAACAGGATCGGCGTGGTGATGTTGTAGGGGATGTTGCCGATCACCTTGAGCGACGCGGGGTCGCCCGACACCTGCTCCAGCGGCACGTCGAGCACGTCCTGGTTGACCACTTCGACGGAAGCGTCGCCCGCGAACTCATCGCGAAGCCGCGCGGCCAGGTCGTTGTCGAGCTCCACCAGCACCAGCCGCTTCACCGTGCCCGCCAGGTGCTTCGTCAGCGCGCCCACGCCGGGGCCGATCTCCAGCACCTCGTCATCCGGGCCGGGGTCGATGGCGGCGACGATCTTCCGCTGGATGTTGGGGTCGATCAGGAAGTTCTGCCCCAGCGCGCGCTTGGCGCGGGGGAGGTCGTCGGGATAGGGGAGCTGGCGGGGGGGCACGGCGCGCGTCTAGAAGCGGACCAGCAGGGCCGTGCGGTCGTCGGGCGGCACGGTGGCGCCCTCTTCGCCCACGCGCGAGAACAGGCGGGCCACGATCTCCTCGGCGGGCCGGTCGCGCAGGCGCACGGCCTCGTCGATCAGGATCTTCTCGCCTTCCACCTCGCCGCGCTCCAGCGCGTCGCTGAGCCCGTCGGTGAACAGGAAGAGGAGGTCGCGGCCGCCCTCCCAGGGCGCGGTGGCCTCGCCGTACTGCGAGCGGTCGATGATCCCGAAGGGCGGGTCGGTCACCGCCAGCCGCTGCGGCGGGCCCTCGGCGGGGATGCGCCAGGCGTGCGAGTGCCCCGCGTTGGCGTAGGCGATGGTCCCCTCCGCCGGGTCGATCACGCCGTAGAAGAGGGTGAGGTACATCTCGGTGGTCTCCAGCTCGTCGATCAGCGCCAGGTGCGTACGCCGCAGCACCTCGGCGGGCGCGTCGCCCTCGCTGGCGTGGATCGCCACCGCGCTCATGGTGAGCGCCATGATCAGCGCCGCGCCGAAGCCGTGGCTGCTCACGTCGCCGATCAGCACCCCCAGCCGGTTCCCCGGGAGCCGGAAGAGGTGGTAGAAGTCGCCGCCCACGCTTTCGGCGGGGACGCATCGGGCGGCCACCTCGGCGTAGGCGGCGAACTGCTCCAGCGGCGGGAGGAGCTTGAGCTGGAGGTCGTGCGCAAGCTCCATCTCGCGCACGATGCGCTCCTGCCGCAGCGACTCCTCGATCAGCCGGTTGTTCTCCACCGCGGCGCCGATCTGGCTGGCGATGGCCGAGAGGAGCTTGAGGTCGCCCGCGCTGAAGCCGCCGGGGCGGCCCGTGAGGTTGATCACCCCCACCGTGCGCGCCTCGCCCTCGGGCGGGGTGTAGCTGACGGGAACGGAGAGGAAGGCACCGTGCTGCGGCTTCTCGCCCTCGCCGCATTCGCCCCGGGTGTAGACCTCGCCGGGGGCCAGGATCACCGGCCGCGCCTCGCGGAACACGGCCGCGGTGAGCGAGCAGGGATCGTCCACGGGGATCGGGCCGCGCTGCCCGTCGCCCCCCTCCACGGCGGCCAGGTCGAGCCGGTTGGCCTCGCCGTCGTGCACCCAGAGCGCGGCGCGGCTGGCGCCCAGGATGCTGGCCACCTCGGCCAAAATGGTGCCCGCGGCCTGCTCGAGCGAGATGATGGAGCCCAGGATCTCGCTGATCGAGTAGAGGAGGTTGATCTCCTCGTAGCGTTCCGAGATCTCGCGGCTGAAGGAGCGGATCTCTTCGTCGTGGCGGGTGACGCGCGCGAGGAAGCTGCCCAGGAAGCGCGCGGCCCCCTCGGCCATCCCCGCCGGCGCACCGGCGATCTCCAGCCGGAAGTCGGTGCCGGGGACCTCCACCGCGCACTCGCCGGGGGCCGCCCCGTTCCCGTCGGTGCCCAGCAGCAGGCGCCACCCCTCGCCCGCGCGCGACCACACGCGCACGCCGTCGCCGTAGGCGCGCCGGAGGTCGTCCAGCACGCCGACTGCGTGGCGCGACTGCGCGGACGTGGAGGGCATGGGCCGGGGCTACGAGGCGCGCGGAAGCGGCTCCTGGCGATACAGCACCAGGCGCACGCAGTTGCCGCAGCCGTGGAAGTCGACCTCGTCCATCAGCTCGCGGATCAGGAAGATGCCGCGGCCGCCGGGCTCTTCGATGTTCTCGGGAAGGGTGGGGTCGGGCACCTCGCCCGGGTCGAAGCCGTTCCCCTCGTCGCGCACCACCACCGACACGCGCTCGGCGCCCAGCTCCACCTCCACGCGCACGCGCTTGGCGGGGTCGCGGCCGTTGCCATAGATCATGGCGTTGGCCAGCGCCTCGGAGACGCCCACGCGGAAGTTGAGGGTGAGGCGCGAGCCTTCGTAGCCGTAGTCGCGCAGCCGCCCGGCCAGGTAGCCGATGGCCGGGTCGATCAGGCGCAGGTCGCTGGGCAGCTCCAGGGCGAAGTGCGTCCCCTCGCGGAACGTTCGCCCGTTGGCGCTGCGGTCGGGAAGGTCCATCGGCTCGGCACGCGAAGGCCGCCGGTGCCGGCCCGGAGCGCGGCGGCCGCCGGCTCCGGGTGGGGACGGCGGCCGGCTCGTCTAGAAGGCGGACAGCGCGGCGTCGCGCGAGTCGGCGATGTTGAAGAGCGTGTCGAGCTTGGTGAGCTCGAACAGGGTGCGCAGGTCCTCGTTGAGGTTGGCCAGGCGCAGCTCGCCGCCCTGCTCGCGGATCTTCTTGCTGAGGCTCACCAGAACCCCGAGACCCGACGAGTCGATGTAGCCGGTGTTGGTGAAGTCGATCAGGAACTTGCGCTCCCCGCCCTCGAGCTCGTCGAGCACCTTCTGCTTCAGCTCCTGGCGATTGCCGACGATGAGCTGCCCGTCCACGTCCACCACCACCACACCGTTCTGCTTGCTCGTTCGGAAGCTCATGGCTCCTGGTCCATTGACGAGGTTGACGTCCGGCACCGCAATCCGGGCGCGATGGGGGCAACAACGGTGCCACCCACGGCCCCACGCGCGCGTTCGCCTGCGAAGGTACGCGGCGATGCGCGGGAGCGCAAACGTGGCGTGCGGCCTCAGCCTCGCCCGGCTCCGCTCAACTGGCAGGCGCGGCGGATCTCGCGGCCCTCCGCCGACGCCGCCGCGGGGGTGCTCCAGCGCCGTCGGGCGGGCGGCACCTCCACCGTCGCCTCGGCCCGGCGCGTGTAGAAGAACACGGTGCGCAGCAGCCGCTCGCGCAGGGTGCGGCAGTCGATCTCCACCTCGCGCACGGCGCCGGTGTACTTGATCCCGTTCTCCAGCCGCCGGGTGAACATCCACGACTCGCGGAAGCGGGTGCGGTACACCCCGGGGCTCACGCGCACGGTGCCGGAGCTGTCGAACGAGGCGAGCACGCGGGTGTCGCTGTAGGCCCGCATCCAGTCGCCCACCAGCAGCGTGTCGCGCGCCTGCACGCCCCGTTCGATGCGGTCGTCCTCGGCGCGCTCCAGGTCGGAGCGGCGGTCGATCTCCGCGTCGAACCCGGGCCCACGCGCGCTGATCCCGCCCTGGGGCGCCCGGAGCGCGGGCGCGCGGTCCGTATACCACACGGACAGGTATGCGCCGCCCCGCTCCCAGGCCACGCCCATCTCCTCCGTTCGCGTCGGGGGCCCCAGCGCGCGGCGCACCGAGTCGGCCTGCGTGCGAAAGCGCGCGCGCACCTGCGCCAGCGTTCCCGGCCACTCCTCTTCCACCGCCACCACGCCCGACGGGGCCACCGTCACCACCAGCTCGGCGCGGAGCGGGCCCCAGAACACCAGGTCGCCGTCCTGGTCGGCGCCGCGGAAGCGGTACCCCTGCGCGACCAGGCGCGTCCTGGCCTGCTCGGCCGACGTGCCCCAGGCGATGCCGTGGAAGGTGAGCTGGGCCGCGGCCGGAGTGGTGGACCCGGCGAGCACGGCGGCACAGAGACACGAGCAGAGGCGGCGGATGGCGGAACGAGAGATCATGGTCGGCGGCGGATGAAGGAGTCGGGTGAAAACGAGGCTGGAGGAGCCGCTCACCGCGCGACGGCCCGCCGTGCGAGCTCGCAGCTCTGCCGGAGCGCGCGCCCGTACTTCGTGCCCGCCGCGGGAGCGGTCCACTCCGCCCACTCGGCCGGGGCGAGGAGCGGCAGGGCGGCGATGGGGCCGCGGCCGGCGAAGCGGAGGGTGCGCAGGCGCCTCCATCGCCCCGCGGCGCAGTCGATCTCCACCGAGCGCAGCTCCCCATCGTAGAACCGGCCGTCCATCATCCGGAAAAGGTCCCGCCATTCTTCGCGGACGCGGACGCGGAACCGGCCGGGGCCGGCCTGGGTGATGGACAGGGTGTCGAGCAGAACCTGGTTCCGCCGGTCGCCGGCGGTGAGCACCCACGCGCCTTCGAGCATCGAGTCGCGGGGAAACGAGCCCGCGGCGTAGTTCCTCCGGCTCTCCGCTTCGGCAATCGCGTGCAGGCGGTCCCGCTCGGCGGTGGCGCCCGGCGTCTCACCCACCAGCGACGTGATGGCCTCGCCCCGCTCCCGGCGGCGGTCGTCGAAGATGGCGGTGAGCTTCACTCCGTCGCGTTCCCACGTGAGCTCGTTCCCGTTGCCGTCCACCGTTCGCGGGCGGCCCAGCACCGTCCGCAGCGAATCCGCCAGCACGCGGAAGCGCCGGCGAGCCACTGGGACGGCCGCCGGCCACGACAGCACGGCCTGCACCAGCCCGGCCGAGTCGAACATGGCGGCCACCTCCGACGGCCCCGGGCCGCCGAACACGTGCTCGCCCGCCTGGTCCACGCCGCGGAAGCGGTAGCCGCGTGCTTCGAGCTGCGTGCGCACCTGCGCGGCCGGCGCGCCCCACGCGAGGCCCTCGACGGTGAGCTGCGCCCCGGCGGGCGCGTGCACGAGCGGGATCAGCAGGAGCGACGGGACGATGGCGATGAACGGCAGGCGGGAAGGTCGCATCGATCGAGGGACGGCGTAAGGATGATGGCCGAAGGCCGATGCGGGAAGCATCGAGGCCCGGCACCCACGGTGGATGCGGGCGGATGATTCGACCAGCCTGGCTCGGCGCGGGGAAGAAACCGGCCTTACTCAGCCATCAGCGACGTGAGGCAGGCGGTGTTGACGATGTCGTCGGCGTCGGAGCCGCGCGACAGGTCGTTGCATGGCCGCGCGAGGCCCTGCAGCAGCGGGCCGATGGCCTCGGCGTGGGCCAGGCGCTGCACCAGCTTGTAAGCGATGTTGCCCGCGTCGAGGTTCGGGAAGACGAGGATGTTGGCGTTCCCCGCCACGGCCGACCCGGGCGCCTTCTTCTGGCTTACGGCGGCGACCAGCGCGGCGTCCACCTGCAGCTCGCCGTCGGCGATCACGTGCGGCGCCTTCTCGCGGAACAGGGCGAGCGCCTGGCGCACCTTGTCGATGCTGGGCCCCTGCGCGCTCCCCGCCGTGCTGTAGCTGAGGAAGGCGACCCGCGGCTCGTCGCCCACGATGCGGGTGCGCGCCTCGGCGGCGGCCAGCGCCACGTCGGCCAGCTGCTCGGCCGTCGGGTCCGGCAGCACCGCGCCGTCGGTGAAGGTCAGCACCTCGCTCCCCTCGCCGCGAAACGGCGGGACCACCATGTAGAACGAGGACGAGACGGTGCGGATCCCGGCCCCCACGCCCACGCCGTAGATGGCGGCGCGGATCACGTCGCCGGTGGTGTTCGCGGCGCCCGCCACCGACCCGTCGGCGTGCCCCGCGCCCACCATCAACGCGCCGAAGAGGAGCGGGTCGGCGGACATGCGCAGCGCCTCTTCCTCCGTCACCCCCTTCGCCTTCCGCCGCTCGTACAGCCGCGCGGCGAGCTCGGCGCGGCGCGGGTCGGTGGCGGGGTTCACCACCTCCACGTCCGTCGCGCCCAGGTCGTCGAGGTCGGCGCGCGTCAGGTCGCCGCCGATCACCATCGGCGTCGCCAGCCCCTCGGTGGCCACGCGGTACACCGCCTCGAGGGTGCGGGCGTCGTGCCCCTCGGGAAAGATCAGCCGCCGCGGACGTTCGCGCGCGCGGCGCCGGATGCTCGTCAGGAAATCCATTCGGAACAGGAGGTAGGGTGGTTTTCCAGCAACAGGTCTACGGTCACGCCGTACGAGCGGTGTCACTCCCGCACTCGAGGTCGAGGACGGTGTGATCGGCTCACCGGCCGCGGGATTCCGGGCGCCCGCTCCACCACGCCTCCAGCTTTTCGCGAGTTCTGGCGGCCGGCTCCGCACCGTCGATGAACCTCTTCACGCCCACGGGGCTCATCCCGATCTCGTGTGCCACGTGGCGAATCGCCGTGGCCGCCACCCGCGCCCGCACCGCTTCGCGCAGCTGCGCCACCGTAACGCTCCGCTTTCGGACCACGGGTTGTTCCGGGCGGAGCTTCTGCTCGATGCGCGCGAGCACGGCCGGCGAGACGAACGGGCTCACGTCGCCGCCCAGCGTGGCGATCTGGCGGACGAGGGTGCCCGATACGAACGAGTGCGCCGGCTCGGGCGCGAGGAAGACGGTGTCGAGGCCGGGGTGCTGCGCGCGGTTCATCAACGCCATCTGCATCTCGTACTCGAAGTCGGCCACGGTGCGCAGGCCCTTCACCACCAGGGCCGCCCCCGTCTTCCGGGCATAGTCCACCAGCAGCCCCTGGAAGGCGTCGGCCTGCACGCGGGGCTCGCCGGCGAACACCTCGCGGATCAGCGCAACCCGCTCTTCCACCCCGAACATCCCCTGCTTGGTCTGCTGGGGCGAATAGCCGACGGCGACGATCACGCGGTCGGCCAGCGCCAGCGCGCGGCGCACGACGTCTTCGTGGCCCAGGGTGACGGGGTCGAACGAGCCGGGGCAGAGGGCGATGCGCGCGCTCATCACGGGGCGGGGATGAAGGTGAGGTACGTGTCGCCGTAGCGGCGGGTGCGCGCGCCGGGGATGGTGGGGAGCGCGTCGTCTTTGCCATGCTCGATGCACAGCAGCGCGGCGAAGGGCACCGCCGCGAACGCCTCGGCCACCGCCGTCGCGAACCCCTTGCCGTACGGCGGGTCGGCGAACGCCACGTCGAAGGCGCCGGGGGTGAGGGCGGCCGCGAACTTCACCGCGTCGGTGCGGAAGACGTCGGCGCGGTCGGCGGCGCCCAGCGCGGCCAGGTTGGCGCGGAGGATGGCGAGCGCCTTCGCGTCGTGCTCCACGAACGTGGCGCGGGTCGCGCCGCGGGAGAGCGCCTCCAAGCCGAGCGCGCCCGATCCGGCGAACAGGTCCAGCACGCGGGCGCCGGGAAGCTCGGCCGCCACCGTGCTCATCCACGCCTCACGCACGCGGTCGGTGGTGGGCCGCGTTCCCCGCCCCGGCGGCGCCTGGATCCGGCGCCCTCCCCATTCCCCCGCAACGATCCGCATCGGGCTCGGTCCGCTGTTTCTCCGGAGCCCCTGCGGCACCGGTCCACGGCACATCCGCCGGTTGAAAACGGCGGCTGAAAGATCGGGAAGTCCGCCTTCGCGGACTGCACGCGGCCATCCCCTCAAGCGGCACGGGGCGGTGGCGCGGACAAAGTAAGCCCCTCACCCCGTGGCGGGGGAGGGGCATGCCTGAAGATCTCGTACAAGGTACTGGAACTCGTATATTGAGTTCAGTACATTATGGTGTACGGAATTCAGTACACATCCTACCGGAGACAGAGAAGATGTCGGCGATCCGATTCAGTGAAGATGTTCGTCCGGTATCGGAATTCCGGGCAAATGCCGCCGCCTTCATCGAGCAGATCCAGACTACGCATCGGCCCATCCTGCTGACGCAGCATGGAAGGGGAGCCGCGGTCCTGATCGACGTCGCGGAATACGAGCGGCTCGTTGAACGTGCCGAGGTTCTCGAGGACATCCGCGTTGCCGAGGAGCAGATCACACGCGGGGAAGGGATCGAGCATGAGGTAGTCGAGCAGCAGCTCCTCGCCCGCTTCAAACGGTGAAAGTCATCTGGTCACCGCGTGCAAACGAGCGCGTGGTTGAGATCGGCGAGCACATCGTTGCCCAAGCCGGCCGGACGCTGCTGCGGATTGGGTGGTAGGGATTCTCGCCTCCGTGAAGCGGCTACGACGATTTCCGCGCAGCGGAAGAATGGTTCCGGAGCGGAACCGAGACGACCTGCGTGAGGTCGTTCACGGCAGTTATCGCGTGATCTACCGGATCGATCCCGATAAGATCGTGATCCTTACCGTCCGCCACTCCAGCATTCCGATCCTGCCTGGGGACATCGATCTGTCGGATTGAACAACCACCGCCTTCAGATCCCCCCGGGAGTTTGGCTTTCGAGGCGCGGCCGTTGTAGTGGTGCGCCGTGGCTGGTCGTTGCGTTCCCTGGGATCTGCCCACGGATGAGAGTCATGCCGAGCGGCGCAACAGGGTCGGCTCGGCGTTCGCTTCCACGAACTCGCGGATCGTGGCGATCGTGGGATGGCTGCGCAATTCGCGGAGCTCGTCGCCCGTGAGCTCGTCGATCCGGCGCATCAGATTCTCGCCGCCCACTTCGGGGAGGATGCGATCCAGCACGGCCCTGGGGGCGATCTCGCCCGCCACCCGCACAGCCGGCTCCAGTTTGCGACCCAGCAAACGCTCCAGGATCCGCGGCCGCTCGAAGAAGATGGCCTCGATCGTCGGGACGAACTGCACCACCCGCGCGAACTGCTCATTCGCCGGCAGGCCAAAATACCACTCGAGCGTACGCTGCTGCTCG
>DASWMA010000392.1:0-34054 GCA_036399995.1 Longimicrobium sp.
GACCCGGCGTGGGGCCGACGCACTCGCGCACTCGTTCGAGTAGCCATGAACGAAAGGCCGGGGCAACCGTGCCCCGGCCTCTCTTTCGCCCGTCAGCCTGTGTGCGGGCTTACGGCTCCACCAGCGACAGGTTCAGCCCCGCTTCGTGGGCCATCTCGATGGCGCGGGCGATCGTGGTGCCCATCACGAAGCCGTGCTCCACCTTGGTGTTGATCCCGTTGTACGCCACCTCGCCCGTACCCACGGCCAGGTGCGTGAGCACGCCGATGGCGCGCGTACCCGAGAAGCTCAGCCCGTCGCGTACGCAGCCGATCATCCCCGACCCCGAATCGCCCGGCGCGGCCACGAAGTCACCATACCACGCGTTCGCGTCGGACCCGCCGCCCACGCCCACGCGGGCCTTGGTCACGAAGGTCTCGCCGGTGACCAGGCCGTTGCCGAAGTGGCAGGCCAGCTTGCCGAACTCCATCTGCTCCACGCCGCTGAAGCCACCCCACACCGGCAGCCCGGGGCGGACGAGGTGCGCCGCCTCGGCCGGGATCTCCACCACGCCGAAGTCGAAGCCCACGTCTTCGGTCCCGTCGGGGCTGCTCTGGCGTGCGTAGGCGACGCGGCCGAGCCGCACCATCGTGCCCAGCAGCGTGTGCGTGTCGGAATTGCCCTCGCACCCCGCCACGCAGACGTCCACCACCACCCCGGAGGCATCGAAGTCGGCCGCCTCCCCGTGGGTCGCCTTCGAGGTGGCCGAGACGAAGCAGTGCCCGGCGGCGCCCAGGTACAGCTTGTTCCCCTCGCGCCACACGAAGTTGGCCGAGCAGCCATACGTTCCGTCGTTGGGGATGGTGATCTGGAGCGGCGAGCCGGGGCCGATCCGCGTCGGGCCCACCGGAAGCAGCAGCTTGGGCGACGCGAGGGTCGTTCTGTTCACCCACCCGTTCAGGGCGAGCCTCGGCCTCGTCAGCTGCACGTCGCCGCTGGTGGCGGTGAGGCTCGCCGACGGCGCTGCCAGCTCCGGCGCGGTGGGCGCGGGTGCATCGGCGCAGGCGGCGAGCGCGCCGGCAAGGCCGAGGGCGAACAACGTGGACGACAGGCGCATGGGGGTCCTCCTCCGGGTGTTGGGGCTGGAAACGGGGGTCGATGATTTCGCGGTGGCGCACGGCTACGGGAGCGGTGCCGCGCAGAGGGCTCCAAGCGCATCGGATGTGCCCTGTGCCACACGCCCCGCGCAGAGCGGCCGCGGAGGGAGGACGGTACATCGTCATCTCCTTGCCGCGCTTATACTTGAACTATGCTATCCGGACCTTGGGAGGTGGACGTCCCGGGCGCGGACATGCAGCGGCTTCGAACGTAAATTTCACCAATATTGTGAAACCGCATCGGGCGATCGCCCCTATTGTGGGCATTCGCCTATCAGTTCAGGAACATTCCTGGCGCGCCCACAGGAGCGCGTTTCCAAACGCTATCGCCCAAAACGAGCTTGCAACTCCTTGCCCCGCCGAGGAGGTACGAATGCCGTCTCGCAAGCTGAGCCTCGACCCGAGAAGCTGCTGGTGACCTCGTTCGACGCCCGGCCCGCGGCGCGGCAGGCACGGGGCACGGTCGACGCGCACAATCCCAAGCCTGCCCAGACGGCGATCTTCGCCTCGTGCAGTTCCTGTTCGTGGGGAGCGTACGAGTGCTGCACAGATCCGTGCTGCAGCGAGTGCAACTGCTGACGGCTCCGCCGCCCTTGCCCCGGCGCGTCCGCGTCGTTTTACTTTGAAACTTACCGGCTCGGGGGCGCGTACCACACCGGGTAAGGAACGCGGCACACATCAAGGAGCGGACCGATGTTCGAAACCGTGGGATTTCTCATCAGCCTGGGCGCGGCCACCGTCGCCACGGGTTACGGATACATCCAGGCGCGCTCGTTCACCCGCAAGAAGCTGCGGTTCGTGGACTCGGCGCAGGGCAACGCGGCCCCGGTGGTGGCGGGCGTGGGCGCGGTGGTGCTGGGGAGCGTGGCGGTTGCGCTGCTCCCCGTGGTGGGCGCCGGCACGGCCATCCTGTTCGGCATCGGCGTGGGCGCCGGCGTGGCCTCGGGCCAGAGCGACATCAAGCACCACCGCCTGAACCCGTAACGGTTCACCGGCGGCCAAATCCGGCGAACGGCGCCTGCTCCCCCCGCGGAGCAGGCGCCGTTTTCGTCTTCCTGTTAGAATCCTTCATCCATCATCCCCCGCGGTTCTCCTGCGAGCACGAACAGGTGCGTGAGTGCGCCAGTGCGCGAGTGCGTTGGCCCGCGCCGAGGCAAAACGCACTCGCGCACTCACGCACTTCCGCACCTGTTCACCCCCGATACAACCATCCGCCGCCCCCGCGACACTCAACCTGTGCCATGAGGATTGAAACCGCCCCCGCCACCGACCAGGCCCTCGCCGAGGCCCTTCTGCTGAAGGGCGACGAGCGTGCCTTCCGCGACCTGTACGCGCGGCACACGCCCCGCCTGTTCCAGGTGGTGCTGCGCGTGCTGGGCGGGGCCGAGCACGACGCCGAAGACGTGGTGCAGGAAACCTGGATCCGCGCCACCGAGAAGCTGGGAGGCTTCCGCTGGGAGGCGGCGTTCAGCACCTGGCTCACGGGGATCGGGCTGAACGTGGCGCGCCAGCTTCTGCGCAAGCGCGGCCGCTGGGTAGACATGGAGGAGGCGCCCGAGCCGTGGCGGCCGCCGGCCAACGACGGCGACCGCATCGACCTGGAGCGGGCCATCGCCCTTCTCCCGGCCGGGTACCGCACGGTTCTGGTGCTGCACGACGTGGAGGGCTACCGGCACGAGGAGATCGGCGAGATGCTGGGGATCGCGCCGGGCACCTCCAAGAGCCAGCTCTTCAACGCACGAAGGTCGCTCCGGCAGGTGCTGGAGCCCGTGAAAGGACGGACGCATGAGCCCGCATGAGATGGACGACGAGCTGACACCCGAAGAACGCGCCGGGCTCGCCGCGCTCCCCCGCGAGCGCGAGCCGGGGCGGCTGCTGGAAGAGCGCACGGTGCGCGCGCTGCGCGAGCGGGGGCTGCTGCACGCCCCCGCGCAGCAGACCGACGTGCGGCGCAGGCTCCGCTTTCCCGCGGCGTGGATCTCGGGAGCGATCGCCGCGGGGATCGCGCTGTTCCTGGGGGGGCTGGCCACCGGGCAGTACCTGGGCGCGCGGCACACCACGCAGGTGGTGACCGCCGTGCAGCGGCAGGACGCGCAGACGGCCGCGCTGCTGGTGCAGCAGACCGGCACCGCCTACGTGCAGGCGCTGTCGCGTCTCGCGGCCGACAGCACCGGCCAGGGCCGCGAGGTCGCGCAGCAGATGCTTCGCCAGGCCGCCGGCGAGGTGGTGCGGATGAACCCCAACGACCCGGTCGCCAGCGGCATCCTGGCCGCGTTCGACCGCGCCGGCGCCGACCGCACACCGGCCCCCGGCGACACCGCCAGCCGCCAGCGCGTGGTCTGGTTCTGAGCTTTCGGGTGAGGATGGACGGCTCCGCCGGGGCCACCTGACGAACGACGGACGAGAGGACGTGCGTGGACCCGCTTACGCCCGCCGGGCGTGGAGCAACGGACGGCACACCATCAAAGAGAGCGTGAGGGATAGATGAAGCTCGCAAGAAACCTTGGGGCCGCGCTGGCGCTGGCGCTGGCGCCCGCGGCGGCGGCATCGGCCGGCGCGCAGGACGCGTGCGACGGAGGGAAGGGGATCGTGGTGCCCGACCTGGGGTGGCACAACGTCAGCTGCACCCATTGCGAGATCTCGTTCTCGCCGCGCCGCCGGTACTACCGCTTCGGCACCGAGCCGCGGCTGAACGGGATCCACGGCCCCGGCGCCGGCCGCCTGCGCGAGGGCGACGTGCTGGTGGCGGTGGACGGGCACCTGGTCACCACCGACCAGGCCGGTGACCGCCTGGCCGCCGTGCGCCGCGGCGAGCGCGTGCGCCTGGACGTGCGCCGCGGCGGACGGGTGGAGGCGGTGGAGGTGGTGGCGGGCGAACGGTGCATGCGCCCGCCCACCCCGCCGGCCGCCCCCCGGGCGCCGCACGCTCCCGCGCCGCCACGGGCGCCGGGCACGCCGCCCACACCGCCCACGCCGCCCACCCCGGGGGTGCCGCCCGCGCCGCATGCTCCGAACGCGCCCCGGCCGCCGCATGCGCCGCGGCCTCCGCAGCCCCCGATGCCGCCGCTCCCGCCGTCGCCGCCCGAGATCCTCCCCGAAGGGTGGTTCGGCTTCAGCATCAGCTGCGACGAGTGCGGCATCCGCCGCCGGAAGGACGACGTGCAGATGTTCTTCCGTGAGCCGCCGGTGGTGGAGAGCGTGGAGCCGGCGAGCCCCGCCGCGCGCGCCGGCATCCGCCGAGGCGACCTGCTGGTGGCGGTGGACGGCGTGGCGCTCACCACCCCGGCCGGGGCCCAGCGCTTCCAGGCGATCCGCCCGGGGCAGACGGTGGCGTGGACGTACCGCCGCGGCAGCGGCACCCACACCGCCCGGGCCGCGGCACAGCGCCGCCCCGACCGGCCGTCCACCACGCCACGCGCGCCCGGTGCCGCGCGGACGGCGGCGCAGCAGCTCCGCTTCTCGGGCGCGGTGGGCCGCGCCGACGTGGAGGTGCGCGGCGCCCCCGTCACCATCATCCGCGACGAGCGCACCGGCGAACTGGTGATCCGCAGCCACGACCTGACCGTACGCGTGCGGCCGAACCAGTAACGGCGGATGTCCATCGAATCGACGAGCCGGCCGGGAGACTCCTCTCCCGGCCGGCTCGGCTTTTCACAGGTTCCACGTGGACCTCTGCGCCTCGGTGAGAGACGCCGTTCTCCCTCCGTCGTGCGACGCTACTTCCGCGGGAAGCGCTCGTGGTCGAGCGTGTCGGGGTCGCGGCTGCCGGGGCGCGCCTCGGGGGGATCGGTCTGGTCGACCTTCCCCTCGGTCTTCAGGTCCAGCCGCTCCTGGTGCGTGTCGCCGGTCTTCGCGTCGGTGTGCTGCTTGCTCGAGCCGGTGGTGGCGCCCATCTCGCTGGGGCTCTTGCCGGCTTCGCGGGCCTCGCGCGCGGCCTGCCGCTTCTGCTCTTCGTTCCCTTCCATCTTCTTGCTCATTCCCGCTCCTCCCCTGGTGGTGCAACCTGTTGCGGTAAGGGCGGATGGACTGCGGCAAGCATCGTTCCCGCGCAGAGGAACAGCGTGAACGCAGAGCATCGGAGGGAGGGGAGTCTGGGGGAGAACTGCATTGACGTTCTCCCCCTGACTCCCCTCTCTCCAATCCCTCGCGGCGAAGCCGCCCATGCCGTTCTCAGGACTCGAACGTTCGGGGAGCCGGCAGGTGCGCTCCGTCCCACGTCCATACCGCCGGCCGCCGGACCGCCCCATCTTCCCGCATCACCCGACCACTTCTTCTCTCTCACGGCGGCCCCATGCAGAGCTCGACGCAGACACCCGGCATGATCATCCGCCCGGCGCGCGTGGACGACGCGGCCGCGCTGGCCAGCCTGGTCACGCACCTGGGCTACCCCGCAAGCGAAGCCGCCCTGCGCGCGCGGATGCAGCACATCGGCGCATCGGAAGACTACGAGACCTTCGTGGCCGAGCGCGACGGCGATGTCGTGGGCTTCGTGGGCGTCACCTGGAAGTGGTCGTACACGGAAGACCACCCGCGCGCGCAGCTTCTGGCGCTGGTGGTGGACCCGGCGGAGCGGGGGAGGGGCACCGGCGCGGCCCTCGTCGCCGCGGCCGAGGCGTGGGGACGGCGGCAGGGCGCCGGAGCGATCCACGTGACCACCGCGCTTCATCGCGAGCACACGCACCGCTTCTACGAACGCCTCGGTTACGCGCAGACGGGCTTCCGCTACGTGAAGAAGCTTACGGAAGGCGGATGAGGATGAACGCAGAGCATCGGAAGAAGAAGGAGCCAGGGGGAGAGCCGCGATCCGGTTCTCCCCCTGACTCCCTTTTCTCCGATACTCGCGGCGAAGCCGCCCCATGCGGTTCGCCGTTCCTCCTTACGGCCCCGGCGGCCCCTCGTCCTGCTCCTCGGGCGGGCCGTCGTCTCCACGCTCCGCGGCGCGGCGGCGCGGCGGACGGCCGAAGGCGTAGGTGAAGCTCACCACCGCCTGCCGCGCGCTCCAGCGGCTGCGCCCGATCTGCACGAAGGTGGGGTCGCGGCTCTCGAACGACTGGCGGTACAGGTCGAACGGGTCGGTCACCATCAGGTTCAGGGTGGCCCGCGCGCTGAACTGCTGCCGCACCCCCACGTGCGTCATCAGCGACGAAGAGACCGTCCCCTGCGCCACCTCGCGCTCGGGCTGGTAGAAGAACATCCCCTGCAGCGCCAGCCGCGGGGTGACCCGCGCGCTCACGTTCCCCCGCGCGTTCCACCACAGCGCATCGCCCGAGATCTCGGGAGCCACGGAGCCGGCGCTGCGCACCTCGCGCGTGCCCGACAGGCTCAGGCTTCCGCTCACCCCGCCCGTGGGCCTCAGCGCCAGGGTGAGCGAGGTGCCCAGCTGCTCCACCGTGGCCAGGTTCTCCCACGTCTGCGTCTGCACGCCCGCCTCGTCCACCCGGCGGATCTGCACCCAGTCGTTCTCCGTGCGCCGGAAGTACGGCGAGAAGCGCACCGAGCCCAGCGCGCCCGACCAGCTGGTCTCCACGCTGAGCGAGTGCGAGTACTGCGGCTCGAGCTCGGGGTTGCCCACCACGCGGTTGAGCGGGTCGTTGGTGCGGTTCACCGGGTTCAGCACCCACGGCCCGGGGCGCCGCACCCGCCGCGAATACTGCAGCCGCACCTCGCGCCCGCCCCGCAGGTCGTAGCGCAGGTTGGCGCTGGGGAAGAGGCTGGTGTACCCGTTCTGAAACACGCCGGGCGCCTCCGCCAGCGCCAGCCGCGTGTCGGCCCGCTCGGCGCGGAGCCCCGCCTGCACGTTGAGCCGGCCCATCGTGCGCGACAGCGTGACGTACCCCGAGTGGAAGGTCTCGCGGAAGTCGTACCCCGTGGCCGTCGACGTCCCCGGCAGCGAGGCGCTCTCGTCGGGGAACACCTCCAGGAGGCGCGCGTCGTCGGTATCCTGGATCTCGCCGCGGTACCCCAGCTCGATCTTCCCGCTCGCGCCCCACGGGCGCACGTAGTCGATCTGCGCCTGACGCTCGCGCTCGCCTCCGTCGGTGTCGTCGAGGGTGAGCTGCACCGGAAGCCCCAGCGGCTCTTCGTCTTCCCCCAGCAGCTGCCGGCGCACGCGGGAGAAGGCATCCTCCTCCTGGTTCTCGTGCTCGATCTGCACCGTCAGCTCGTGCTCGCTCAGCCCGCCGCCACCGGGGCCTCCGCCGCCGCCACCGGGGCCGCCGCCCGGGCCGTGCCCGCCGCCCGGCATCCCGCCCGGCATGCGGCCGCCCTCCCCGCGCCCCCCCTGGCCGGGGCCCGCGCCCTCGCGCGCCGGCTGCTCGCGCCGCTGCGGGGCGAAGGAGTGGCGGAAGCCCAGCGACAGGTCGGTGGAGAGGCTGCTCCGCTCGCTGAGCGAAGCGCGGTCGTAGCGCTCGAAAAGGGTGCCCAGGGTGTCGCTGCGGGTGTAGATCGTCACGCCGTCGGCGTCGAAGCCGTTGCGCCAGAAGCCCAGCGTGCTCCAGAGGGTGGAGCGCTCCGAAAGCTTGAGCTCGGTGGTCAGGTCCAGGTTCCCCGAAAGCCCCTGGCGATCGGTGAAGCCGTCCTGCTCCAGCTCCGAGACGGGGTCGGCGAGCAGGTTCCGGCGCAGGTCGTAGCTCGTGGTGTACCGGTCCGAGCGCCGCACGAAGCCCCCGCCGAAGAGCGTCACCCGCCCCTGCTGGTAGGTGATCCGCCCGCCCACCCCGATGTCGCCCCGGCTCCCGCCGTTGGCGAAGAGGTTCCCCGAGAGCCCCAGGTCGGTGTCCTTCTTCAGGACGATGTTGACGATCCCGCCCGCCCCCTCGGCCTCGAAGCGCGCCGACGGGTTGGGGATCACCTCCACCCGCTCGATGCGGTCGGCGGGGAACTGCTGGAGGAAGAGCTCCAGCGACTCGCCCTGCATCGGCGCGGGGCGGCCGTTCAGGTAGATCTGGGCCGGGGTGCCGCGCAGCTGCACGGCGCCGTTGACGTCCACCTCCAGCTCGGGCACGCTGCGGAGGACGTCCGCGGCCATCCCCCCCGCCGCCACCGGCATCTCACTGGTGCTGTAGATGGTGCGGTCGGCGGCCACCTGCACCTGCGACCGCTGGGTGACGGCCTCCACCCCCCGCAGCGCAATGGCGGACACGGCCAGGCGGATCGTTCCCACGTCCACCACCCCGCCGGCCGCCGGAACCACCACGCCGGGGCGCCGCTGCATCACGTGCCCCAGCGCGGTCGCCTGGAGCCCGTACGTCCCCGGCGCGGCGCCCGTCACGCGGAAGCGCCCGTCGGGCCCCGTGGCCGCCCGCAGCGTCCGCGACGTGTCGGCGGCGCTCCGCAGGATGATGGCGGCCGCCGCGACCGGCCGCCCGGACGCTGCCTCCACCACCGTTCCGGTGACGGTCCCCTCCTGCGCGTGCGCCGCCGCCGGCGCGGCGGCGGCCAGGGCCAGCACCGCCGTGCACCGGGCGTAAACCTTCGAAAGATGCATCCCCTCTCCCTGCCTCTTCACGGTACCCAATGCCCCCGGCAGTCCAGCCGGGGACGCGTCCTCCCGGCACGCATCGTTCCGCGTGCCTTCCTCCGGCCGGGCCGGCTTCGACCTCGCCACGAAGGGACCCGTACGAAAACCCGGCTGAACACCCGACGTTCCCATACGTCGAACGGTGTTCAGCCGGATCTGGTTGCCTTGCTGGCTCTCTGAACTGCGTGGGGCGGCTTCGCCGCGAGTATGGGAGAGAAAGGAGTCAGAGGGAGAACCGCGATGCAGTTCTCCCCCTGACCCCGCGCCCCTCCTATGCTCTGCGTTCATGCAGTTTGAACAGCCTGCCTGCAGACCGATGCCGATGGGAACGCGCTCAGCGGACGAGCACCCGCGCGCCGGAGAGGATGTAGAGGCCGAGGGCGATGAGGACGAAGGGGAGGATCACGTGCCCGTAGCGGCGCAGAGGAGCGCCCGCCCAGCGGTTGTTCACCAGGCGGTACCCCATCCAGCACCACGCCGCCGTCATCACCGCGAAGAGGGCGGCGTACGCCGGGATCGCCGCGGGCGCGCTGGCGAAGAGGGGGATGTAGACGCCGAGGTTGTCGCCGCCGTTGGCCACCGTCACCCCGGCCACCGCCAGCGCCTGCGAACGCGTCCGCCGCCCCGCCGAACGCTCCGCCACCTGGATCCCTGCCTCGACGGCATCCTCGTCGGCATCCGCGCCGCGGCGCAGCGCCAGCAGCCCGCGCACGCCCAGAACGAGAGGAACGATCCCCAGCAGCGCCGTCCACCCCTCCGGGATCACCAGGGCGGCCAGCGCGGCCAGGGCGCTCGCCGCCACCAGCGCCCCGATCCCCAGGAACTGCCCCGCGACCACGCTGCGAGGCCGCAGCCGCGGGTCGGCGAAGAACGCGGAGAGGAGGAAGATGTCGTCGAGGTTGGTGGAGACGAACACCACCACGCCGATGCCGAGGATGGAGAGCAGGTCCATGGACGGAAGAACAGGTGCGTTGGTGCGTGAGTGCGCAAGTGCGTCAGCCCGTCACGGACCAACGCACTGGCGCACTCGCGCACTTACGCACCTGTTTCTGTTTCCGTACTTCCGTAGGGAAGACGGTTATCTCGTCCAGCTCAGGAACATCAGGCCGCCGCTGACCAGCAGGATCAGCCCCAGCATGCGGCTCATGGCCGCGCCGGATTCGGCGTGGCGCGCACGCCGGGCGATGCTCTGGTCGGCCAGCACCAGCGACAGGCCGACCGCGATGGAGAGGAGGGCGAGGAGGGCGAACATGGGGGGAAACTCCGGAACTCGGGAGGGTTGATGAACGATGCTTCCGCGGCGCGCCAACCCGTCATCACCACCACACCACCGCCGCGGCCCGGAGAAGATCGGCTCCCGCACCCTTCGCGGCAAGTCTTTTGTTTCCACGCCGCCCGCATCGCCCCGCCCGCGGCTCGCGGCGACGGGGCGATGCGCATCCCCTCGAAACGGCTCAGCGCGTGCCGCCGCCGCCCAGCGCGGGGCCGCCGCGCCGCGCCACGTCGCCGGCCAGCAGGGGGTACGGGTTCACGTTCTCGCTCTCCCACCAGCGCCGCGGGTTGGTGAGCACACCCACCGAGAAGTGCAGGTGGTGGTTCCCCGCGCCCGCGTTCCCCGTGTCGCCCACGTAGGCGATCACCTGGCCGCGCCACACCGGCAGCCCCTCGCGGATCCCCGCGGCGTAGCGCTGCAGGTGCGCGTAGTAGTACAGCGTGCGCCCGTCGGGGTCCAGCTGGTAAATGGTGATGCCGCCATTGCCCCCGCTGCGCAGCTTCAGGATGGTGCCGTCGGCCGCGGCCACCACCGGCGTGCCGCCGGGCGCCATGATGTCGATGGCGTGGTGCACGCGGCTGCCGCCGCGCGGCGCGTGGTAGCTGTCGCGCAGCTGCTCGGGGCGGATGCCGCGCACGGGGATGGTGAGCTGCGCGCCCGGCGCCACCCAGGCCTGCGGACGGCGGCCTTCGGGACGTTCGAAGACCGGGAGCGGCTCGGGGGTGGGGTTCGCGCGCGGGGCGGGGGCGCCGCCGCCGCACGCGGCGGCGAACAGCGCGGCGAGTACCGGCGCCTGCCTCGAAACGCGTGGCAGCACGGCGCGGAAATGCGCACGAATGCCCGCGCTTCCGGGGTGGGGAGTCATGAGACCTCCTCATCCGCGGTAAACGGAAGATCAGGGATTTCCGAAGCAGGAACGGTATGGTGGGGGCATCCGTGTGGCACAACATGCGTTGCCCGCCGCGCTCCACGCAAGCCTCTTATTGCGCCGAGATGCAATGCGCGGCGCAACGACACGGCATTGAGAACGTGTATGTCGTTGCCGTGTTTCGACTTGATGGTGCGACCGACGATGCGGGTCCGATCGCGGCCGCGTCATCCGGATGCGCGCCCACGCGGCGCATCGTACATTGCCCATGCGCCCGGCCCCGCGGGGCGGGCGGATCCAATCCCCACCCACGACGGTTCGGTAGCGACATGGCAGCGAGCCCCGAAAGCATCATCCGCCAGCAGTGGGAGGCGTGGAGCGGGCGCCCGGGCGGGCGCCGCATCTTCAGCTTTCTGCTGGGGCGCGTGGTTCCCTACACCGGCAGCATGGGCGCCACGGTCGAAGAGCTGCGCCCCGGCTACGCGCGCGCCTCGCTGCGCGACCGCCGCCGCGTGCGCAACCACCTGCGCTCGGTGCACGCCATCGCCCTGATGAACCTGGCCGAGCTCACCACCGGCCTGGCGCTCAACTTCGCGCTCCCCGAAAGCGCGCGCTCCATCCTGAAAGGGCTTTCCATCGAATACCACAAGAAGGCCCGCGGCACCCTCACCGCCGAGGCCACCGCCCCCGTGCTGACCAACAACGCCGAGCAGGACCTCCAGCTCGAGACCGCCATCCGCGACCGCGAAGGGAACGTGGTGGCCACCGCCCGCGCGCACTGGCTGGTGGGCCCGCGAAAGTAGCCGCGCCGCCTCCGCTGCACCGGCCGCGTCCCGGGGGACGAGGGACGAAAAGAGCACATACGACGCAGAAGGACCGCGGCGCGCCCCCTGTGCGCCGTGGTGTCGGAAAGATGGGCCCCCAAACGCGCGCAAATCGATTGAAGTTCTTGCGCGCCAATGTGGTACGCCGCATTGTATCAGTTCGACTCTGTCGTGCGCCGGGCCATCGCGGTTCCCCCACCTCGCGCCTTATGGCCGGCGTTCTCCTTCCTGGATCACCGTTCTACTCCACGCCGGTAGCGCCATGCGCTTTCTTCCGCTGTTCACCCACGGCAGTCTTTGCCCCCGCTGCCAGCAGCGCACCCTGCGGATCCGCATCCCCATCCTGCTGCGCCCCGTGCGGTGGGTCGCCCGTGACGTCCAGCGCCGCGTCTGCACCGGCCCGCGCTGCGGCTGGCACGGCTTTGCCATGCCCGAGCCGGCGCAGCGCCCGGTCGATAGCATGTCGCAGGCGCGGAGCTGACCGCCCGCGCCAGATCCAACTCCGCCAACGCAGAGAGGGCCGCCCGGTGCACCGGGCGGCCCTCTTCGCGTCTCCACCCACGCACGCCCGGTCAGGCCGTGAGCACGGTGGCCACGAAGGTCAGCATGGCCGCGATGGTCACCACCACCGAGTAGGTGATCCCCAGCACGCCGTACTTCATCGCCGTCACGAACCACCCCTGGCGGTACACCCGCTTCATGGCGGCGAACAGGTACACGAACATCCACATCCACAGCACGGTGATCAGCGGCGGCCAGCGCACCGCGATCATCACCAGGTAGCACGTGAACGCGAACGCGTGCAGGTGCAGCGCGAACACGAAGTGCTCCACGTAATAGCGCTTGCTCCCCACGTACAGCAGCTTCAGCAGCGCGGCGAACAGCGGCAGCATCAGGAACATCATCTGCGGCACGTGGTCGAGGTAGCCGCCGATCAGCTGCCGCGCGGCGTCGCGCGGCTCCATCCCCCGGAAGTGGTCGACCCGCTGGTTCATCACCGAGTCGAACTGCACGTTCCCCGTCCTGAACTTCAGCCCCTCCAGGAAGTTGACGCCATCAGGCGCCTGCGGCCGCCCCGGCGGCGGGGGGGGCCGGAACCCGCGGTTGCGCGCGGCGACCAGCTCGGGGTCTTCGCCGCTGCCCACGGCGGCGATCGGCCCGCGGGCCCGCGGCTCGTCGGCGCTCTTCGCGGCGGCGGCTCCGTCCGGCGCGTCCAACGTCGGCTGCTCGACGGTCGGCGCCGCGGCGGCTGCGCTGGGGCTGGCGGCCGGCTGCTGCTCCCCGGCCCCCTGGGGACCGGTTTCGCTCGACCCGTCGGGCTGCTGCCCGCCCGCCGCCGCCGCGAGGGCTGCGTTCGCGGAGTCCGGGCGCGGCTGCTCGCGGGTCGAATCGGCGGCGGCCGCCAGGGGCGCATCGGGGGCCGACCCCTCGGGCATCAGCCGGGCCGCTGCCCCCTCCGGTGCGGCGGATCGATCTCCCCCCGGCAGCACGGCCGTACTGGCCGGCGCCTGGGACTGCGCCGGCTCGTCACCCGCGGCGGGGGCGGCGGCGGCGGGCGCCGTGGGGCGCGGCGCGGCGGGCACCTCGGGCACACCGGGGCGCGCCTCGCCCGCCGATGCGTCACGCATCGGGCGGCCGCCCACGTGGACAGTGGTTCCACGGTCGATGCCGGCGTTCGCCAGCGGGTCGCGCAGCTCGGGGAGCATCGACAGCGCCACGAAGAACGCCACGCTCACCACCAGGTACAGCCGGAACGGGGGGATGTAGCGGGCGATCCTCCCACTCATGTACTCGCGCGTGAGGTGGCCGGGGCGGAAGAGCAGCCCGCCCAGCGTGCGCGGCAGCGCGGAGTTGATGGAGAACTGGTCGTCGAGCACCTCCATCAGCATGCGGCCCAGCGACACCCGCACCTCCACCTTCCGCTGCCCGCACATGCGGCAGAAGTTGCCGGGCATGGGGTCGCCGCAGTTGGTGCACGGGCGCTCGGGCGTTTTGCGCGGGGTGGTGCGGAAGATGTGAACGCGCAGCGGTGCCGCGGGCGCTCCGATGGCCATGGGAGAAACTTCAGGGGAGGGGAAGCAAAAAGACGACGCGCGTCCGGGCGGACGCCGTCGAAGGCGATAAATGTATGTGTTGAAACCCCTTACGGGAACCCCCCGGCCGCATTCGTGCGGCCGGGGGGTTCACGAGGCCTCTACGCGGCCGCTCAGTCGATGGCGGACGAGGCGAGCAGGTCGTGCAGCCACTGCTCGCCGTGGCCCGCCTGGCGGAGCGCGGTGGCGATCTGCGCCCAGTGGCGGACCCCGTGCATCAGCGTGTGCGCCACGATCTTCCGCTTGCTGGCGACGAACGTTCCGGCGGCGATCGTCTCGAAGGTCACCGCCTCGCCCCATTCCTGGACCGTGGCGTTCTCCACGAAGCGCTCCAGCCGCCCGCGCGCCTCGGGGTACACGGCGAAGATCTCGTCCAGCGACCGCGGCGGCGGGTCGGCATACGGCGACACCGGCTCGCCCAGCAGCCGCTCGGCGTAGCGCCGCTCCACCATGAAGACGTGGTAGACCAGCTCCCCCACCCTGTTCCAGCGCCCCTCGCCCAGGCTCACGTCGAGCGCGGACGGGCCGGCCTGGCGGAACCACGCTTCCCAGCGGCGCGTCTCGCCGTCGGTGTAGGCCATCAGCTCGCGGAAGCCCAGCGCATCGGCGTTCGCGCGGGCCGGGTCGGCCACGGGTGCGGCGGCGGTGTCGGTCATCGGAGCGAGGGTGGTTCGGAGAGGGAGAGATTGCTCGAGCGTCGTGCCGCCATCGATCGTACCAACAGCAGGCGAAGGATCTCGTCCTGAGTCTCCCGCCGCGCTTTGCGCGACTGCGATGAAAGAAGCAGCGGCCCCGGTTGTTGAAGCCTCGCGCGGTTTGCGAGGCTTTTCGTCGTTGTTGCTGCGGCTTCAGCCGCCGGTGGACAATGCCCGCCCTACCATTCAGCGGCGGCGCTCAGGACGACATTTCCCTCTCCGCCCCGGCCCTTTCCGGCTTCCGCAGCAGGGCGATGGAGAAGAAGCCGCCCCGGCCGGTGGGCTCGCGGTGCTCCACCGTGAACGACGTGCCGGCCAGCACGTCGCCCAGCCGGCGGGTGATGTCGGTGGCGGCGGCGCTGGCCACCAGGTTGGCGGCGCGGCGGAAGAGGGAGGGGCGGCGCCCGTCCGCCACCCACTTGTCGAACACCACCGCCCGCCCGCCGGGGCGCAGCACCCGCTCGGCCTCGCGGATGGCGGCGGCGGGATCGGGCACCACGGCCAGGATCAGGTGCAGCACCACCGCGTCGAACGATCCGTCCGCCAGCTCCAGCGCCTGCGCGTCCATCACCCGCGCGTCCACCGTCCGGCCGAGCTGCGCGGCGCGGCGGCGGGTGCGCTCCACCATCGCCGGCGTCAGGTCGGTGGCGGTGACGTGGACGGAGGCCGGCAGGAAGCGCAGGTCCAGCCCGGTGCCGCACCCGTCCACCAGCACGCGCTCGCCCGCGCGCGGCGCCAGCAGCGTGATGGAGCGCCGCCGCTGCGCGCCGAAGCCGGCCACCCAGTCGTACGCGGGGGCCAGCAGCGTGTATCGGACGCGGTTCCACCCCAGCGTGTTCACGCCCACGCGGCGGCCCCGCTCACGCCCGGGCGGGCTCGCCGGCCAGCTCGCGCAGCAGCGCGGCCCGCGCTTCGCCGATCATGGCGCGCACCTTCTCGCGCAGCGCGGGCACGTCGTCCAGCGTGAGCCCGGCGGTCTCCACCGGCGGCAGCACCCGGGCGATCGCCTTCGCGCGGCCCACCAGCCAGCTCCCCTTGGCGATGGCGTTGCGCGTGCCCGCCAGCGCGATGGGGAGGATCGGCGCGCCGGTCTCGATCGCCAGGCGGAACGCCCCGTCGTGGAACTTGAGCAGCTCGTCGCCCGACGAGCGCGTTCCCTCGGGCATGATCATCACCGACACCTTCTTGCGCAGCCGGTCGCGCGCCTCCTCCATCGCGCGCAGGCGGCTGCCGGCGTCGCTGCGGCGCACCTTCACGTCGCCCGCCATCCGCATCATCCACCCCATGATGGGGATGCGGAAGATCGCGTCCTTCGACATCCACTTCATCTCCCACGGCAGGTGGGAAAGGAGGAAGATGTCGGCCATGCTCTCGTGGTTGGCCACCGCCACGTACGGACGGCGCGGGTCGCGGATCAGCACGCCGGTCGTGCGGAACTTCCAGAAGGGGTTGAGCGTGGTGACGGTGACCGCGGCGCGGCGGAACCAGCGCCCCACCGTGTAGCGGCCGGGGTCGCGCGGCGCGGTGAACAGCCACACGATCCCCATCCACGGAAGCCACAGCAGCGCCACCACCGCCGTGCTCGCCCACACCCACGCCGAAACCAGCCGGTTCACCATTCGCCCACGCCCGGGGTGAGAGATGCGCGCGCCGCGGCCGTCCTGGCCCGGCGCGCGTTCATTACACCGCATCATGCGCGCCGGTCGCACCCCGCGCAACTCCACATCCGGCCTTGAGACGCGTAGTGGTGTGACACGCGTCCGCCGCGTCCGCCCGACGCGCACAAACACCGGTTTGTCCCGCGCCGGAACCGGGGTGTGCCGCGGCGGTTCTCACCCCCCTGCCTCGGCCGGCGGCCGCGCCCGCTGGTGGGTGCCCGCGGCGCCGCGGCAGAACCGTTTCACGCGGGAGAACGATCTCATGCAGCGACACCTGGTTCTCACCGCCGCGGCGCTCGCGCTGGCGGCGGCGGCGCCCGGCCACGCGGAGGCGCAGACGCGGCCGGTCACGGTGATCGTGGGCCTGGGCCCCTCGCACGCGGCCAGGCTGGGGGGCCTGCCGGGCCCGCAGGGCCCCGTGCAGGGCCGCCTGCTGGGCGCCACCACCCCCATGCTGGGCATCCAGGCGCCCACCGCCCTGCGCGGGGTAGGGCTGCGGCTGGCCGTGCAGCACAGCAACCCCACCCTGGCCCTGCAGGGGGAAGACGGGTTCGTGACCTCGGGGCACGTGGGCGTCACCACCGTCACGGCCGACGCGGTGATCGACCTTCCGCACGTGCTCGGCGCGCGGCCGTACCTGCTGGCCGGCGGCGGCGTGCGCCGGTACGACTTCGACGAGGACGACTTCCGGGGGAGCGCGTCGCCGATCACCCCGGTGGACGAGATGGAGCCGCTGCTGCACCTGGGGGCCGGCGTGGCGTGGCGGGTGGGGCGCGCCGACCTGTTCGCCGAGGCGTCGTCCGTGTCCACCAAGTTCCGCACGCGGGGGATGGATCCCGGCGGCCGCTCCGTCGGCACCTTCGGCTACACGCTGGGGGTGCGCCTCCCGCTGGGCCGCGGCCGCTGAGCGCGGCGAGCATCTCGAACGACCTTTCTTCCAGGAGCCTGATCGATGAAGCGGACTTTCGCCGTTGCCGCCGCGCTGGCGCTTGCCGGCGCCCTCCCCGCCGCGGCGCAGATCGAGATCCCGCCCGTGCGGCTGATCGCCGGGGTGGGGAAGGTGGCCGGATCGCCCTACGCCACGCGTGGCAGCCAGGACGGCACGTACTGGCTGACGCACGACGCCACCACGTCGATGCAGCTGGGGCTGGAGACGGCCAGCCCGGTGCGGGGGGTGGACCTGCGCCTGAACCTGCAGTACTGGAAGCCGCAGATGAACGTCAGCCGCCTCCTCGGCCCTGGTGCTCCCGAGGCCCGCGACGACGTGTACCGCACCAGCGTCAAGTCGCTCACCCTCGACGCCGTGATCCACCTTCCGCGCGTGCTGGAGTCGCGCCCCTACGTGCTGGCCGGTGCGGGGCTCACGCACTTCGACTTCAAGCAGGCCTACTACCGCGCCAGCAGCCAGCCCGTGGTGCCCACCGACCGCACGCAGCCCACGCTGCACCTGGGGCTGGGCACCGCGTGGGACGTGGGCCGCTACGACCTGTTCATCGAGGGCTCCAGCTTCAGCACCCGCCTGCGCGACTACGAGATCGACGGCGTGAAGCTGAGCACCGATCGCAACTACACCCTGACCGCCGGCGTGCGCATCCCGCTGAACCGCTGACCGCGAGTGCGAAGGTGCGAAAGTGCGAGAGTGGTCGAAGCGCACCTTCGCACGTCGCACCTTCGCACCCCCGCACCGCGTGTTTGCTTGACCGCCCGGAGGCCCCGCCCTATTCTGACCCTCCCTTTGAAAGCCGAGCCGAACCGCGTTGGGAGAGGACCCATGGCGAACGTCCCGCAGGACCTGCGCTATTCCAAGCAGCACGAATACCTGAAGCCCGCCGGCGAAGACGGCGTGTACTTCGTGGGGATCACCGACTATGCCCAGGGCGAGCTGGGCGACGTGGTGTTCGTGGAGCTGCCCGGCGCCGGCGTGAGCTTCGATGCCGGGGCCAGCTTCGGCACCATCGAGGCGGTGAAGGCCGTGTCGGACCTGTACTGCCCCGTGGCCGGCGAGGTGGTGGAGGCCAACGGCGCCCTCGACGCCAACCCCGCGCTGGTGAACAGCGACCCCTACGGCGAGGGGTGGATGATCAAGCTGCGCGTCTCCGACCCCTCGTCGGTCGACAGCCTGCTCTCGGCCGCGGACTACGAGAAGCTGATCGGATAAAACTGCGGTGCTAAGTGCCAGGTGCTAAGTGCCAGGTGCTGGATGCACGGACACCAGCACCGGCACGGCGCGCCGCTCCAGGCACTTACGCACCTGGCACTTACGCACCTAGCACCCAGCACTCCCATGGCGACCCTCACCTGGCACGGCCACTCCTGCTTCACCCTGGTCACCGACGAGGGGCAGCGGATCATGATCGACCCGTGGCTCGACGGGAACCCCGCGGCCGACATCAAGACGGGCGACGTGGAGGCGCTGGACTACATCCTGGTGTCGCACGGGCACTCCGACCACTTCGACGACTGCGTGAAGCTGGCGAAGAAGACCGGCGCCACGGTGGTGTCCACCTTCGAGCTGGTCACCTTCTGCCAGAGCCAGGGGGTGAAGAAGGGCCACGGGATGAACATCGGCGGCGCCTACATGTTCGACTTCGGGCGCGTGAAGCTGACCCCCGCGCTGCACACCGGCAGCATCTCGGGTGACGACGGGTCGCACACCACCGACCCCGCGGGCTTCCTGATCTCGCTGAACACCGGCCAGCGCCTGTACCACGCGGGCGACACCGCGCTGATCATGGACCTGCAGCTCCTGAACGGGTCGGTGGACGTGGCCATCCTCCCCATCGGCGACAACTTCACCATGGGCCCCGAAGACGCCGCCCGCGCGGTGGAGATGATCGGCCCCGACGTGGTGATCCCCATGCACTACAACACCTTCCCGGTGATCGAGCAGAACCCCGAAAGCTTCCGCACCCTGGTGGGCGACCGCGCGAGGGTCGAAGTCCTCGAGCCCGGCGGCTCCTTCGAGTTCTGACCGCCCCCACCGGTTCGCCGGACGCCGGCTCCCCGGCCGCGGCCGGTGGCGCCCGGGAGCCGCCGGACACAGATCAGCACGTGAAGGGGCTCCCGGGGCGCCGGGAGCCCCTTCCGCGTTCTCACGCAACGGTGAGCTGCAGCGAACCGCCGCCGATGCGGCTCGTTCAGCCACCCCGTCGCGCCCGCCACGGCGGCGCTCGCGACGGCCGCGGACGGATCCGCTCCCGAAGTATGACGGAGAAGGCCGGTGCCCACGATCATGGAAGCGGGCACGGTGCCCGGAAGCACACTCCTCCATCCCAACCGGGAGAAGCACGATGGCCAAGATCAGGCTGGATCTCGACACGCTCCGCATCGAAAGCTTCGACACGATCGCACCATCGGCCGACGAGCGCGGGACGGTGCAGGCGTTCGACAGCAGCGACCGGGAGTCGATCTGCCAGGAAAGCTGCGCCGGAACGTGCTACACGCACTGCTGGGGCGCCTGTGACGCTGGCGACACCTACCACCACGGCGCCACCGTCACCGCCTGCAGCCAGATCATCGACTGCGACAACCACGGGTACGGCGGCTAGCCGCGCGGCAGGGCCCGTCGGCCGCCAGCCGTGAAACATGAGTCACCCCGTTTTTCGCCTTCGCGGCAGGAGGTTGGGGGTGGCTCATGTTCGCGTTCCGCTGGCTGCATCTCGGGGAGACACGGTTGAGAATCATTCGCAAGTCATTGCCAGACGTGTGTTTACGATCATGTTGGCCCGGATGTTGCCCTGAAGAGTGGGTGAACCCTCAACGGCGGAGGAACGGATGCAGAATCCCATGGAGCGACCGGCGGCCCAGACGTCCCTCGTGGCGGCGTGCAACGTGACGGACTGCCGCTTCAACGAGCACCACGAGTGCCACGCGGGGCAGATCGAGGTGACCGTGGGCCCGGACGGCGCGCACTGCGCCACCTACACGCCCGAGGCCTCCAACCGCCCCCGGCCGTAACGGACCGAAGTTCGGGGCCCCCTCGCGGGGCCCCGCTTCATTCCGGTGTACGATCTCGATCGAATCCGAGGAGGACGTCGTTGAAGCCTCGCGCAGTTGCGAGGCTTTCGTAGTTGCTGCCGCGGCTTCAGCCTTCGGTGAACGGGGCGAAGCTCCACTCCGGATCCCATCCAGCCGGCACCCTTCCGAAAGCCTTTCGCGGAACAACTGGAGTGCGTAGATTGTTGAGACTCATTCTCAACCAGAAATTCGATGCAATCCAGCAGCGCGCCGATCGCGGCCGGCACCTTCAGGGAGATCTCCGAGACCGAGCGGGGCGAGCGCGCCCGACGCGCGGCCGCGGGAGCGCTGGTGCTCGCGTACGTGGAGCGTGCGCGCGCGGGTGATCCCGACGAGTTCAGCCTGCGCCGCGCCCGCCACGAGGTGCAGGGGCTGGAGAAGAGCCCCGAGGCCTCCATCCTGGGCCGCCTGCTGCTGCTGGTGGAGACTGGCGACGTGGCCGAAGCGCGGCTGGCGAAGGCGCTGGTGGGGTACGCCTGCGAGCTCGAGCGCACCCGCCGCCTGCCCGAGGCGAACGCCGCGGTCACGCTGGCCCTGGCGATGGACGGCACCGGCTCGGCCACGGCGCTGCACGCCGCGCGGCTGGCCCGCAAGCTGGGCGAGCGCGACCGGGCGCTGGCGCTGTACTGCGCCGCCCGCGAGCTCGACGGCGGCAGCGGCGCCATCGCGCGGCTGGCCGAGGTGGGCGAGGCCGTGGTGAGCGCCGACCCCGTGCGCGCGCTGGCCCGTGTGATCCGCCGCGCCCTGCGCGCCGGCGACGCCGAGGCCGCCGCGGTGGGGCTGGAAGAGCGCGCCGCCGCCCGCCGCGCCGCCGGCGACCGCGCCGGCGCCGCGCGCGACCTGGTGATCGCCGCCACCCGCTACACCGACGCGGTGGACCGTGCCCGCGTGGCGCACGAGCTGGCCGGCGTGGTGCTGGCCCAGGGCGACGCCGAGGCCGCCCGCGAGGCGCTGCAGGTGGCGCTGGCCTGGGGCGACGCGCCGCAGCAGGACCACGCCCGCACGCGCCTGCACACCCTGTCGCGCGACGTGGGCGACCAGGTGGGGATGCGCCGCTGGCGCTCGTTCAAGCGCCCGCCGCTCGTCTCGATGTCTGCCTACCGCCCGCGGCAGGCCTCCGGCAGCGCGGCCCCGCGCCTTCAGCGCTGGCGCGAAGCCCTCGGCCACCCGGCGTGACACGCGGACAAGATGAAGAGGCGCGGGAGCGATCCCGCGCCTCTTTCGTTTGTCCGGCCGCCGGTGCATCCTGAACGACGTCCAATGCCTCCCGCAACTCACCCACATCTGTCGTGAACAAGCTCTTCTGGCTGATCGGCGCCACGTTGGGCGGGTGGCTCGGCTGGGCCGTGGGCGAGCGCTTCGGCATCATGGCGGCCGTAATGCTGAGCGCCGTCGGCACCGGCCTCGGCATCTACCTGGCCCACCGCGTGATCCGCGACTACCTCTGAAGTATCACCGCGGAGCACGATGGATGTTATGTTATACAAACAAATAGTGATGGAAATCAACTACTTGTTTCACTCGAAGTTAACGGAGTCAGCGGAGTAAACGGAATGAAGTTCTCCGTTAACTCCGTTGACTCCGTGTGATATGAAACCACTCTTTTCCAGATCTGGTATAGCTAACGGTTTATCCAACGCAGACAAACAGCGGCGCAGATCCAGATGCGCCGCCGCTGACATTTCCGGTTTTCTATGGCTCTCCTCGTCTACCGCTCCACCGTCACGCCTTTCCAGAACGCCACGTGGCCCGCAATGTTCGCGGCCGCCGGCTTGGGGTCCGGATAGTACCACGCTGCGTCCGGGTTCTCCTTCCCCTTCACCGCCAGCGTGTAGTAGCTGGCGGTCCCCTTCCACGGGCAGAGCGTGTGGGTGCCGCTCTCGCGCAGCACGTCGTCGCGCACGGCGGCGCGGGGGAAGTACACGTTCCCCTCCACCACCTCGAACACGTCGCTCTCGGCGATCGTCTCGCCGTTCCAGGTCGCCTTCGCCATCCTCGCCCCTCCGCTCTACGGTTTCGTCCCGATCCTGGCCGCCGCGTCCACCACCGAGTCGAGCGCCGCGTGCGGCCGCACCGCGCCGGCGGCATCCACCACGAACGCGCGCTGCACCATCGCGCCCGCGTCCTTCGCCAGCTGCACGCCGGTGACGATCAGCGTGCCCCTCGGCTGCGGCGCCCAGTCGCGCAGCTCGTAGCCGGGCGGCAGCACGCGGCGCAGGCCCTGGCCGCGCAGGTCGGTTACGTACAGGCTGCGCCGGTCGGATTCATCCATCCGCCCGTTGCCGTTGCTGTCTTCCAGCGCCATCTCGTACACGATCCAGCGCAGCGAGTCGCCCGCCGCCGCGCGCGGGCTGCCGGGAAAGGCCACGCGCCGGATGTACGCCGGCTGGCTCAGCAGCAGCTGCGCGCCCTGGCCCTCCAGGAACGCCACGTTCACCGCCGGCGCCTCTCCAGAGGCAGGAGCCGACGAGGCGGTGGAGCGGTAGGTGTACCCGCTCCCGCGGCGGATCATCACGATCCGCGCGGGCGAGCCGCGCACCGCCTCGGGCGGGTCGTAGCGCAGCGCGCCGCCCACCGCGCCGCTGTCCGCGTCCACGGCCGAGCCCGTGCTGTCGGCCGCGCTCGCCCCGCCGCCGCGCCCGCCGAGCGCCTCGCTGGCCACGAACACCAGCGACGACACGATCAGGATCAGCACCAGCACGCCGATGATCAGCCACACCCAGCGCAGCACCCGGTCCAGACGCGTCGTCATCTCGGTTCGAGAGGGCAGGGGAGGGAAGGGTTACAGCCCGGTGGGATGGTCGATGAACGTCCACTCCACCCCGAAGCGCTCCGCCAGGTGCTCCGCCAGCGCGCGCACCCCCCAGGTCTCGGTGGCGTAGTGGCCGCCCAGCAGCAGGTTGATCCCGCCCTCTTCGGCGTCGAAGAAGTTGTGGTGCCGCGCCTCGCCGGTCACGAACGCGTCGAGCCCCGCCGCCACCGCCGCGCCGATCTCGTCGGCCCCGCCGCCGGTGATCACCCCCGCGCGGCGGATCCGCTCCGGCCCGCCGGGCACCAGCTGCACCGGCGCACCCAGCGCCGCCGCGAGCCGCGCCCCCAGCTCGTCACGGCTGGCGTCCAGCTCGCCCCACACGCCCACCGGCGTCCCCTTGTACTCGCCGAAGGTGCCGCGCGGCGTGATCCCCAGCGCCCGCGCCAGCACCGCGTTGTTCCCCACCTCGGGGTGCACGTCCAGCGGCAGGTGCGCGGCGTACACGGCGAGGTCCGCGTCCAGGATCGCCTTGAGCCGCCGGTAGCGCCGCCCGGTCACCGTCACGTTCCCGTCCCAGAACAGGCCGTGGTGCACCAGCAGCAGGTCGGCGTTCCACTCCACCGCCCGGTCGATGCACGCCTGCGCCGCGTCCACGCTGCACGCCACCCGCCGGATCTCGCGCGGCGAATCGACCTGCAGGCCGTTCAGCGCGCCGCTCCAGTCGGGCACCTCACGCACCCGCAGGTAGCCGTCCAGGTAGGTGGTGAGCTCCGAAAGCCGCATGGCGCCTCAAGGTGCAACGTTTGCCACAAACACGTGGAAAACTCGGGTGGAAAACCCCGGCCCGGACCTGTGGAAAACGCCCAACCCGATGCGGCGCAAGGGGATGGGCGTGGTTCGGGCCAATGTGGAAAACTATCAGGAGTTCTGTGGACTATCTCCCCCGGTGCTGGCGGGAAGGGCGCGCTGCCCCTCGTCGCCCAGCATCTGCACCTGGCCGTTGAAGCGGCATCCCTCCTCCAGCACCAGGTGCTGCGCGCGTGACGAGATCTGCCCGTCGATGCGCGCCGTGGACTGCAGCTCCAGCCGGCTCTCGGCGACGATGGTGCCCTGCACGCGGCCGCCGATGCGCGCGTCCTGCGTCAGGATGTCGCCGATCACCTCGCCCTCCTTGCCGATCACCACGGCCTTCCCGGCGCGGATGGTGCCCTCGATCCGTCCCTCCACGCGCACGGTGCCCTCGGTGATCAGGTCGCCCACGATCCGCATCCCGGGCCCGATCAGCGACATCGAGGCTTCGTTGGCGGCGTTGCCGCCCCGGTCTCGCGCCACGCCTTCGCCCTCCTTCTTTCCGCCGAACATCGCCTCTCCTTCGTCTGGACGTGTCTCCGCCCCTTCGGCCGGCGGAAACAGCATACGACTCCCTTGGGCGTGTCCCCGCTGCGCGGGGCCGGGCTGCGCGCACGGTAGGGCACGATACCGCCATGCCCAACCGCGCCGGGCCCCCGGCGGACCGGCCTCCTCCCGCCACGCCGCCCCCGGCGCGCCGCCGGTGTCCCGGCCCTCCGGGCGCGCATCCCTCACGCATCCCTGCGCCCGGCAAGCTCCATCGGGGCCCGTGCCGCGCACATGCGCCGCGGCCGCATCACACCCGGTAGTCCGCGAAGGCGGACTTCGTGTCGTCGTTGCCGCGGATTCATCCGCCCCAGGCCACCACGGGGCCCGGTGACGACCTCGACCCCGCCTGGGACCATGATCGCGCCTACGACCTCGGGGCCCCGCCTACGACCTCCACCCCGTCTGCGACACCCGGGCCGGCGCGGCGAACGCCCGCGGCCGGGCGGCCGCCGCGGCGGTGCTGTCGGGCTCGGCGTCGGTGGCGGCGCTGTCGTGCGGCGGGGCGGCGGGGTCGCCGCCCAGGTGGCCGCCGGCCTTGCTGGTCTGCGCTTCGATGCTGTCCAGCGGCGGCAGCTCGCCCTTCAGCATCACCCGGATCTGCTCGTAGGTGGCCTGCATCCGCGCCAGCGAGCGGGCCAGGCGCTCGCGCTCCTGCCGCTCCCCCTGCAGCGCGGTCACCTCGCGCTGCAGCACCGGCACCCGCGCGGCCTGCGCCGCCACCCACACCCAGCTCGCCGCCATCAGGAACAGCAGCGCCACCACCACCGCCGCGGCGATCGCGGCCGCGCGCAGCCGCCGGTAGCTGATCTCGTAGCTGCGGGTGCTCAGGTCGCCCGACCCCCCGTGGGGGATCACCACGAACGTCATCCGCCGCTCGTCACGCTCACGCGGCATGGGCCCACCCGGCGCTGCGGGGAACCGACACGAAAGCGCGTGGACCCGGCACGGCGCCCACGCACCCACGCACTCGCGTTCGGACGCTCCCGTTCACCCTCGCCCGGTCGATCACGCCGAACCCTAGTCCCGCTCCGCCTCGTCGCCCAGGATCAGCTCGATCACCCGGTCGAAGTCGTCGGCGTTGTAGAACGGGATCTCGATGCGGCCGCTCTTCCCCCCGGCCAGGCGGATGCGCACCGCCGTGCCCAGCTTGCGCTGCAGCTCGGCCTCCAGGTGCCGCACGTGCGGGTCGTCCACCGCGTCGCGCACCGCGGCCGTGGTGCCGCGCGCCGGGGCCGACTCGCCGCCGGGGCGCAGCTGGCGCACGCGCTCCTCGATGGTGCGCACGCTCATCCCGCCGGCCACCGCCTGCCGCGCCACCTCGGCCATCTCGCGCTCGTCCTCCAGCCCCAGCAGCGCGCGGGCGTGCCCCATCGAGAGCTGCCCCTCGTTCACCATCCGCTGCACCGTGGCGGGGAGCGCGAGGAGGCGAAGGAGGTTGGTGACGGTGGAACGCTCGCGCCCCACGCTGTCGGCCACCTCGGCCTGCGTGTAGCCGAACTCGTCGATCAGCTGCTTGTAGCCGGCCGCCTCTTCCAGCGGCGACAGCCCGGCGCGCTGCACGTTCTCGACGATGGCCAGCACCAGCATGGCGCGGTCGTCGATCTCCTTCACCACCACCGGCACCTGCGCCCACCCCAGCCGCCGCACCGCGCGCCAGCGCCGCTCGCCGGCGATCAGCTCCCAGTCGGCGCCCTGGGGCGTCTCGGGGCGGCGCGGGCGAACCACCAGCGGCTGCAGCAGCCCGTTCACCCGGATCGACTCTTCGAGCTCGGCCAGCTGCTCGGGAACGAACTCGCGGCGGGGCTGGAACGGGTTGGGCGCGATGCGGCTGGTGGGCACCTCCTGCACCCCCAACCCGCTGGCGATCGCCTGCTCGGTCTCGGCGCTGAAGTCGCCCAGCAGCGCGCTCAGCCCCTTCCCCAGCCGGGGCTTGCGGGTCGACACGGCCTACTCCCCCCCGGCCGCCGCCGCGGGCGCCGGCTCGGGGTCGGCACCCGCGCCGCGGGTGCGCCGCCGCGCGATCACTTCCTTGGCCAGCGCCAGGTAGCTCTTGGCCCCCACGGAAAGGATGTCGTACAGCACGATCGGCTTCCCGAAGCTGGGCGCCTCGGCGATCCGCACGTTCCGCGGGATGGTGTTCTTGTAGACCTTGGGGCCGAAGTACTCCTTCGCCTCGTCGGCCACCTGGCGCGACAGGTTCAGCCGGCCGTCGAACATGGTGAGAAGAACCCCCTCGATCTGGAGCGCGGGGTTCAGGTTCTTCTGCACGATGGTCACGGTGTTCAACAGCTGCGACAACCCCTCCAGCGCGTAGAACTCGCACTGGATCGGGATCAGCACCGAGTCGGAGGCGGCCAGCGTGTTCAGCGTCAGCAGCCCGAGTGACGGCGGGCAGTCGATCAGGATGAAGTCGTAGCGGTCGCGGATGGAGTCGATGGCGCGGCGCAGGATGGTCTCGCGGCCGCGGCGGTTCACCAGCTCCACCTCGGCGCCCACCAGGTCGCGCGTGGCGGGGACCACGTCCAGGAAGGGGAAGTGGACCTTCGGGACGATCACGTCCTCGATCGGCGCCTCCTCGATCAGCACGTCGTAGATCGACTTCTCCAGCTCGTCCTTGTCGATGCCCAGCCCGCTGGTGGCGTTCCCCTGGGGATCGGTGTCGATCACCAGCGTGCGCTTTTCGGCCACGGCCAGGCACGCCCCCAGGTTGATGGCCGTGGTGGTCTTGCCTACGCCGCCCTTCTGGTTCGCGATGGCGATGATCCGCGACACGCCGTCCTCAGCTTCGGTGGGGTTGGGTTTCTGCGGGGAATCTACACGGATGCAGCGGCTTCGTCCAGAAAACCGGCCCAACGAATGTTCCACGTGGAACATTTAAGACGAGTTACGGGGTTCCGGGTGACCGAGGCAGGGAAATCTCGCACCTGCAGCCGCCTGCACCTCCCAGGAGTTGGGGCGGATGAATCCGCGGCAACAACTACACGAAGTCCGCCTTCGCGGACTACCGGCTGCCGTTCAGCCGAAGTTCACGTGCGCGGCACAGGCCTGGGATACCGCATGCAGACGCACTCGGGCGCGGGGGCGTCACGCAGACGTTCGCTCAGCCTCCCGGTGCGCCGACTTCGATGGCGGCGGCCGTGCGCCGTTTCCGCACCTCCATCACCAGGTTCTGCAGGTCGCTGGGGCTCACGCCGGGGATGCGGCCGGCCTGGGCGAGCGTGGCGGGGCGGATACGGTCCAGCTTCTGGCGCGCCTCGTAGCTCAACGACAGCAGATCGGGGTAGGGAAGGTCCCCCGGAAGCGCGAAGTCGGCCTGCTTGCGGGTGGCGTCGGCGCGCTCCCGCTCGCGGGTCAGGTAGCCTTCGTACTTCAGCTCCATCTCGGCGCTCACCAGCGCCTCCGTCAGCGCCGTCTCGTCCGCGCCCTCCACCGGCACGCCGCCCACCGCCGCGGCGAGCGCCGTGGCGGTGACGCCGGGGCGCTTGAGCACGTTCGCCAGACGAGTGGCCTCGCGGAGCGGAGTGCTGCCGGCGTCGGCCAGCAGCGCCTCTACCTGGGCGGGAGCGGCGTTGGTGGTGCGCAGCCAGTCGCCCAGGCGGTCCTCCAGCTCCATGCGGCGGTCGAGGACGCACAGCTGCTCGTCCGTCAGCAGTCCCCGCGCGGCGGCGATGGGGCCCAGGCGGCGGAGCGCGTTGTCCTGCCGCAGCACCAGCCGGTACTCGGCGCGGCTGGTGAACAGGCGATAGGGCTCGTCGGTCCCCTTGGTCACCAGGTCGTCCACCAGCACGCCGATGAACGCCTGGTCGCGCTCCAGCATCAGCGGCTCGCGCTCCAGCGCATGGAACGCCGCGTTCGCGCCGGCGATCACGCCCTGTCCGGCGGCCTCTTCGTAGCCGGTGGTGCCGTTCACCTGGCCGGCCAGGAACAGCCCGTCCAGCGCCTTGCACTCCAGCGTGGGCCGTAGCTGGTGCGGGGGATAGTAGTCGTACTCGATGGCGTACCCCACCTTGGTCATCCGCACCTGCTCCAGCCCCGGGATCGACTGGAGCATCCGGATCTGCACGTCGGCGGGGAGCGAGGTGGAGAGGCCGTTCACGTACAGCTCGGTCGTCTCCAGCCCCTCGGGCTCCAGGAACACCTGGTGGCGCACGGCGTCGGGAAACTTCACCACCTTGTCTTCGATCGACGGGCAGTAGCGTGGCCCCCGCCCCGAGATCTCGCCGCCGTACAGCGCCGAGTCACCCAGGTGCCCGGTGACGATGTCGCGCAGCGGCTCGCCGGTCCACGTGATCCAGCACGGCAGCTGGGGAAGGAGGGGCGCGCGCTCCCAGACGGAGAGACGGTACTCGGGCGACTCGCCCGGCTGCTCCTCCGTCTTCGAGAAGTCGACCGAGCGCCCGTCGATGCGCGGCGGCGTGCCAGTCTTGAAGCGCGCCACCTCCAGCCCCAGCGCCTCCATCTGCTCGGCGAGGCGGACGGACGGCGCATCACCGGCGCGGCCCGCGGGCACCCCCGCCGCGCGACCCACGTGGATCTTCCCCCGCAGGAAGGTGCCGGCGGTGACCACCACGGCACGCGCGTGGAACTCGAACCCGCTCTCCGTACGCACCCCCGCAATGCGGCCGCCTTCCAGGATCAGCGAGCCCACCATCCCCTGGAAGAACTCCAGCCCGGCGTGCCGCTCGAGCAGCGCGCGCGCGGCGCGGGGGTAGAGGCCGCGGTCGCACTGCGCGCGCGGCGCCCACACGGCGGGGCCCTTGGAGCGGTTAAGCATGCGAAACTGGATGCGCGCCCGGTCCGTGGCCATCCCCATGATCCCGCCCAGCGCATCCACCTCGCGCACCACGGTGCCCTTGGCCACGCCCCCGATGGCGGGGTTGCAGCTCATCTGCCCGATGGCCTCCAGGTTGGCCGTAACCAGCAGCGTGCGCGCGCCCGCGCGGGCCGCCGCAGCCGCGGCCTCCACGCCGGCGTGCCCGCCGCCGATCACGATCACATCGAACCGGGAAGTCATCGATCAGGGTCCTTTCCGCTCCTCGGGGACTGCTGAACAGGTTCGTGAGTGCGCCAGTGCGCGAATGCGTTCGTGCGCGCAAGCGCCCGTTTACACGCACCTATATATAACAACGTCAGGGTCGCCTCTGTACCGGGACTCCCAGGCGATGTTCCACGTGGAACATCTCTGCTCCACGTGGGGCCCTCTCCCTGGCGCTTCGCGCCTGTCCCTCCCCCGAACTACAGGGGAGGGACCCTGGCTCGCTTCGCTTGCGGCTACTTCGCGCGCGCTCGATATGCCTGGTGCCGCGCGCGGATGTCCCGGCTGAGCTGCAGCCGGTAGTCCGCGAAGGCGGACTTCGTGTGGTCGTTGCCGCGGATTCATCCGCCCTTATCCGGCTGTCGGCCCACCACCTCGGCATCCGACTCCTACCAATAATCCCCCAACGCACTCACGCACTCACGCACTTCCGCACCTGTTATTCCCAGCCCAGACCCAGTATCCCACCGTCCTGCCCACACATGGCACATCCATTGCACCCCCGCGCCTTCCCCAAACGGGAATGAACCCTTCGGATCAAGGGAGGCACAGCATGCAAGACCGTGATTTCGGCGCCGGCGGGACCGGCGGCGGAACGGGGGCGACCGGCGGGAGCTCGGGGCTGGGCGATGGATCGCCGAGCCTGGGCGCTTCGGGCGGTAGCACCTCGGGTCTGGGCTCCACCAGCGGCAGCAGCGGGCTGGGCGGCACCACCGGGTCTTCCGGGAGCGGGTTCGGCTCGTCGGGCGCGAGTGGAACGGGTGGGAGCACGGGCGGACTGGGCGGCACGACGGGCGGCGCGAGCGGCCTGGGCGGGTCGACGGCGGGCAGCACGGGCGGCCTCGGCTCCACCGGCTCGGCCGGCGGGCTCGGCGGCAGCACGGGCGGCCTGGGCACCACCGGCGCGTCCGGCGGGCTGGGCGGCAGCACCGGCGGCACGGGTGCGGGCTCGGCGAACCGGCCGGAGTTCGGCGGCACCGAGAGCGCGACCGGCACCGTGAACCGCCTGGGCGGCACCGGCGGCGGCGGCCTGGCCGACACGCTGCAGGAGCTGCAGGGGCGCGCCGACCAGCTGATGGACAGCGCGGCCGACCAGCTCGAGAACGTGGCCCAGCGCATCGACGAGATGGCCGAGCGCGTGCCGCAGCAGGGGATCGGCGGAAAGGTCGGCGGCATGGCTTCGGGCGCGGCCGACACGCTGGAGAGCGTCGCGCGGTTCGTGCGCGACAATGACGTGAACACGCTGCAGCGTGACCTGGGCCGCATCGTTACCCAGCACCCGATCACGGCCATCCTGGCCGCGGTGGGCGCCGGTTACGTGGTCGGCAAGGTCCTGCGCTAAGGGGAGGGGGCCATGGCGGATCGAGTGCAAGGAGGACCGGTGGTGAGGGCGGGCTCCGTCGACGACGGACGTTCGGCGGCGGGCGGAAGCGAGCCGGCGCTGGGCGACCTGTTCCGGCAGCTCGCGCAGGACAGCGCCACCCTCATCCGCCAGGAGGTGGCCCTCGCCAAGGCGGAGCTGCGCGAGAACGTGAAGAGCGTGGCGCGCGACGCGGCCAAGATCGCCGTTGGGGCGGTGCTGGCCGCGGTGGGCGCGCTGGTGATGGTGGCGTTCCTGGTGCTGCTCCTGGGTGACGTGGTGGGCGAGTACTGGGCGGGCGCGCTGATCGTGGGCGTGCTGCTGGTGGCCATCGGCGCCTTCCTGGCCCTGGGTGCCATGAAGCGCCTGAAGCAGGACAAGCTGACGCCCGAACAGACGATCCAGACCCTCAAGGAGGACAAGCAATGGCTGCAGAGCGAGATGAAGCAGGTTCGGCGGGACCTGGCCTGAGCGGCACCGGCATGGGCACCGGCGGCACCCGCGACACCGCGGGGATGGAGGCGGGCACTACCCGTTCGATGTCGATGGGCGACGCCCCCGGCAGCGCCGACGTGCACGCCGGGATCGCGTTCAACACGCAGAGCGCCGACGAGGGCGTGCGTGGCCGGGTGCGCAGCGTGGCCGGCAACGTGGCCGAGACCGCGGGTGACCTGGGGAGCCGCGCGCGCTCGCTGGCCGGCGACGTGGCCGACCGCGCGGGCGACCTGGCCGGGCGTGCCCGCGAGCGGGTGAGCGCCGTGGCCGACCGCGCCAACACCACGCTGGAGGAGCGCGGCTGGCTCGAGCGGATGCGCGAGAACCCGCTTCCGGCGCTGGGCGTGGCCTTCGCGGCGGGGTTCCTGCTGGCGGGCGGCGGCCGTGGCGGCACGGGCTCGCGGGTGCGCGGCGAGCTGCGCAGCGCGGTGGCCGCGGGCCTTTCGGCCGGGCTGGCGCAGGGCGCGCGGGCCTTCCTGCGCAACGCCGGCGCCGAGGACGGGGTGATCAACTCCCTCCTCGAGAACCTCCCCGTGCTGGGCGGCGGTGGGGGCGGTGGCGGTTCGATGGGCGGCCGCCCCGGCGGCTCGCCGCGCGGCGGCGGGATGGCGCGCGGTGGCGCGACCGGCGGCGGGGGCCGCAGCAGCGGTGGCATGCAGGGCGGCGGGATGCCCGGCGGGCGCACCGGCGCGATGAGCGGCGGCGGCGGCAGCCGCGGCATGTCGGGCGGCGGCCGCAGCGGTGGCACGTCGGGCGGCGGGATGGCCGGCAGCGGCCGCACGGGCGGCTCGTCGTACGGCGGCTCGTCGTACGGTGGGTCCACCGGCGGCGGGTCGACGTCGGGCGGCACGCACCGCGGGCCGAGCCACCGGGAGAACCTCTAGGCCGGCGATGGCCGAGGCCGGGTTCCGCGTGACGGGACGGGTGCAGGGCGTGGGCTACCGCTGGTGGGCCCGCGCCCAGGCCACCCGGCTGGGGGTGACGGGGACGGTGCGAAACGCGGACGATGGCTCGGTGGAGGTGCAGGCGCGGGGATCCGACGCCGTGCTCGCGGAACTGGAGAGGCTCCTGGGTGAGGGGCCGCCCCACGGCCGCGTGGCACAGGTCGAACGGATCCCCGTTTCGCTTTCACCCGGTGAGGCAGTGGACGGGTTCGAGATCGTCCGTTGACCATCGTCTGGTTGGGGACGGCAACTGCAGGGGGTCACACGGAGCAGCGGAGGGGAACGGAGGGAATTCAGTGTGCGGATTAGGCGCCGCACGCGTTCAGGTGTCCACAACGGGGATATTGCTCCGTTTTCCCGAAACTTACCCGAAGAAAAGTGACTTCACCATTTCGCTCAGGGCGCACGAGAGCGTTTGAGCGAGGGTAGCGGGCGCGCCCCCCACCCCAAAATCGATTATAAGCGAAAAGAGACCCGGGTTTTCGGACCCGGGTCTCCGCATTTTGTCCATGGGCGTCTCCGACGGCTACTTGCCGACGCAGAAGTCGCCGAACACCCGGTCGAGCACGTCGTCGACGCTGACGGCGCCGATCAGGTCCTCCAACTCGCCGGCGGCGGCGCGGAGGTGGGTGGCCGCGAGCTCCATCGGCACCTGCTCGTCCAGCGCGTCCACGAAGGCCGCGACCTCTGCCCGCGCGTTCCGGAGCGCGCGGGCGTGGCGCTCGCGGGTGACCAGCGGCGCCTCGCCCGGTTCGCCCAGGATGTGGCCGAACGCCATCCGGAGGAGCGCATCCCGCAGCGCCGGCATCCCGTCGCCCGCGACCGCCGCCACGGCCACGGAGCGCATCCCGTCGTCCCCGGCCGTTCCCTCGTCGTTGCCGGCGAGGTCGGCCTTGGTGCGGACGACCAGCGTGCGGGCGGGGTCGCGCTCGGCCAGGAAGGCGCGCTCGTCGTCACCCGGCCCACGCCCGGCCTCGATGCAGAAGAGCACCAGGTCGGCGGCGGAGAGGTAGCGGCGGGCCACCTCGATCCCGATCCCCTCCACCCGGTCGGCGGTCTCGCGCAGCCCCGCGGTGTCCACCAGGCGGAAGGGATAGCCCTCCACGGTGACCGAGGCCTCCAGCGCGTCGCGGGTGGTGCCGGGAATCTCGGTGACGATGGCGCGCTCGGTGCCCAGCAGCGCGTTGAAGAGCGACGACTTGCCGGAGTTGGGCCGGCCGGCGAGCACGGTGAGCGCGCCCTCGCGCAGCAGCTCGCCCTCGGGGGCGGTGGCCAGCAGCGCGTCCATCCGCCGCGTCACGTCATCCGCCGCCGCGCGGATGCGGGCGGGGGGAACGGGGGGCTCGTCTTCCTCCGGGAAGTCGATGGAGTAGGCGATCAGCGACTCGGCCTGGATGATGGCGGCGCGCAGCTCGTCGACGCGGCGAGAGAGGCCGCGCTCCATCTGGTGCACGGCGGCGCGGTGCAGCGCCGGCGAGCGGCCGTCGATCAGGTCGGCCACCGCTTCGGCCTGCAGCAGGTCGAGCCTGCCGTTCAGGTACGCGCGCCGCGTGAACTCGCCCGGGAGCGCGGCCCGCGCCCCGGCGGCGAGGAGAGCGCCGAGGACGAGCTGCGGGGTGAGCACACCGCCGTGGGTGCTGATCTCCACCGTGTCTTCACCCGTGTAGCTGCCCGGGGCGGGGAAGAGCGTCACCAGCCCACGGTCCAGCAGCTCCCCGGTGTCGGGGTGCCGAATCGCCGCCAGCCGCTGCACGCGCGCCGGCGCGTCCACCAACGACGGCGCCACGCGCGCCAGCACCTGCCGCGCCCGCGGCCCCGAGACGCGCAGCATGGCGACCGCGCCGCGCCCAAGAGCGGTGGCGATGGCGGCGATGGTGTCGTCGGGCAGGGGTGAGATCGTCATGCGGGGGAGAATGCGGCGCTCGGGACGGCCCGGCAACAGCAGGGCTCACGCAGAGCAGCAGAGCAGCAGAGGAACCGCGTAGCT